>CAKZVJ010000210.1 GCA_937923345.1 uncultured Saprospiraceae bacterium | reverse complement strand
ACATCCTGATTCCGGTCTACTCTGAACTGAATTTGCGCAATATCAGAACATCCATTTGTATTAATTATTTCTACTTGGTATTCCGTATCAGATCCTGGAGTAACTGAAGGGTTGAGACAATCTGTACAGCTCAATCCAAACTCGGGTGTCCAAATAATCTGATCGATATCCCCCGGTTGAATACTTGTCTCAACCAGAATTTGATACGAATCTCCTAATACCAAATCAACACTAGCTGGCAAATCAACTGATACTGGGAAAACGTTTGGCATAGAAAATTCAGTACTAAATTCACATCCATTCACATCCATTACAATGACTTCAGTGGTGGTGCCAGGAGCTAGATCATCGATGATCGTCAAATCTCCAAAAGTCTGCCCTCCATCAGTAGAATATAAATAGGGTCCCACTCCACCTACTACCT
The DNA here is from genome assembly GCA_937923345.1 of uncultured Saprospiraceae bacterium. Classification (GTDB taxonomy): domain Bacteria; phylum Bacteroidota; class Bacteroidia; order Chitinophagales; family Saprospiraceae; genus JALZVN01. The sequence continues at coordinate 19,211 of CAKZVJ010000210.1, read as the reverse complement.
CTTGTAGATTAATGCTACCTGTCTCGCCAAGGCACATGGGTGGATTGACACTCACAATCAGATCTGTGGGCATATCTTCGTTCATAAACACCTCTACCTCTTGACTGGTAATACATCCGTTGACAGAAGATGTAGCTATAGCAGAATAAATACCTGCAATGTTCGCAGTAATCATATTATCAGTAGAAATAAAATCTCCTTGGGGATTTGTCCAAGACAATGTAGCATCAGGATCTATAGATTCTACAGCCAATATTCCCTCAGGATTGTCGCATGTCAAAGTAAATCCTGACAACAGATTTAATACTGGGGCTATAGTATCTGCTATCACATCTACGGTTAGCACATTATCACAACCATTTGTATTATCTGTCAATTCTAATTCATAAGTACCTGCCATATCCACTTCTATACTAGACATATTGGGAGCAGAAATAATACTACCATTAAGCGCTGTCCACTCAAAAGAAAAGTCAGTATTAGAGTTCACATCAGTTGTAATTAAGACCGTTTCATTGATACAATTAATAATATTTGGTGTAGGTATAGCTGCTAAAGGTTGGACTGCATTTTCTGAGACAAAAATGGAATCAAGCTGCACACAACTATTCTCAGTATTCGTGATCTGTAAAGTATAAAAGCCAGGCGAAGAAATAAGTGGGTTCAATGTATTCTCGCCCGATAATATTGTACCTACTGCTGATGTCCAAACGTATTCAAACATAGTACCCATCGAGCTGCCTTCCCCCGAAAGGCTTTGCTCTTCTATTATACAATTTAGTTCAAGAGCGGGCTCTATCTCGACAGTTGGCAATTCAATATCTTCGAATACTTCAATCGTAATCGTATTTTGACAACTATTAGCAGGATTAATAACTACTAAAGTATACACTCCCGCACTAGATACAACCACATCTTCTCCATTGGAGGCACTAGTAATGGTACCATCCTCTGCACTCCACTCATAGATCAGCCCATTGATTTCTGTTTGTGTGTTAATCACTGATGTAGGGGTAACACAATTGATGATAGCTGGCTCAATAAAATCTAATTCAGGAATGGCGCCATCTGCCTCCACCAAAGCAGTCAAAACTTCGCTGCAGCCGCTCTCCGTATCAGTCACCGTTACTGAATATGTGCCTGCCATAGTAGCAGTAATTTGATCTGAATCTGAGGCCCCATTTATTGCACCATCTGTAGTCTCCCAAATGAACGTTAAATTTGAATTCCCAGTGGGAAAGTCAACAGCTAGTGTGCTTGTCATATTAGAGCAGTCAATATTATCAGGGATAGGTAAAGACACATCTGGAAGTTCATTATTGGCGGCAACGCTTGCATTAAATGTTTCACTGCATCCGTTTTCCAAATCGGTGACTGTGAGAAAATACTGCCCCGCAACATCCACTTGAATATTAGGAAGGGTATCATCACCAATAATATTCCCATTGGAGGTAGTCCATGAATAGGATACATTCGTGTTCGCAGAGAATAAATTTGTGGCAATGGAAACAGAAGTGTTACTACAATTAATATCACTGATTGGCTCAAAAACTATTTCTGGTTGGGTAGCGTCTATATCAATGCTGACGAGTTGCGTAACTTCACAATTGTTTGCCACATTGGTAATCGTCAAAAGATAATCTCCATTTTGATCTACAAGGGGCATTAAAGTATTTTCACCACTCACAATATTACCGTTACTGGTCGACCATTCAATAAGAAAATCTAGCCCTTCGCTACTACCACTTGCATCAATGATTTGCATTTCATTCGCACAAGAAAAGTCTTCAGGCTGTAGTACTAATATAACTGGTACATCACCATCTTGTCCAACGACAATACTATTAGAAGCAGAACAGCCATTTTCAAGATCAGTAACCGTGAGGATATACTCCCCTGCTTGGTTAACAGTAGGATTAAGACCATCTTCCCCATCAATAATATTTCCGTCCATCGTAGTCCATAGATACTCAATATTGGAACCCATGATTTCTTGAGCATCCAAATTGATTTCCGAGATATTGCAATCTAATACTTGCGGCATCGCTATATCTACCACGAAGGTACTGATGGACTCTTCTACTATGATCGCACTCGTATTTTCACATCCATTTTCATTATTGATAACTGTAAGGGAGTAGGTACCGGGAGAGGCAACCATAATGTTTCCAGCTCCATTGGGTCCACTAAGCAAACCGTCATCTGTAGACCAAACAAACTCGATATCATTTCCAACATTACTCACATTAGATATCAATAAAACCTCTTCAATATCACAGGTAAGATTATCTGGTTCTTGAATATCAATAATAGGTGCGTCGCTATTGCTAAAGATTTCAATGTTATTCACTGCTGTACAACCAGTGACTCCATCAGTAATGGTCACAGTGTATGTTCCAGACCCGTTCAATTGTATGGTAGCGACATCCGTGCTACTTGTAATGCTGCCATCCATTGTTTGCCATGCAAAAGTTGGTGTAGAAGCATCCGTAATTGCAGTCATATCCAATTCACTTTCCAAGCAAGACAACATCGTCTGTCCATCAAAAGAGATAGAAGGCATGTTGACGTTTGACCCTAAATCAAACTCAAACGCTCGAGAGCATCCGTTGGATTGATTAGTAACTGTCAAGGTATACACGTCTGCCGCATTGGCTTCTATTTGGAATTGGTTTTCTCCCATGATGATGCCGCTGGTATTAGACCAAGAGTAGGTCCAATCCGGATTGCTCGTTTCTAAACCAAAGGTAGAAGATGCATCCATACAGTTGAGGTCATTCACAGCTGTCGTAGGGGCATCGGGTTCATCAAAATCTGTATCTACATTCACTATTGTCTCTGCGCTACATCCATTATCTGTATTGAAAATAATCAACTGATATGCTCCAGGTTCAGATACACTAGGATTCAAAGTGGTAAAATCACTTATTAAATCTCCATTTTCATCCCTCCACTCAAATGAAAAATCAGGTCCACTACTAGAGCTTGAGGCATCCAAATTTGCAGATAGAGTATTACAAGTCAAGGTCAGATTTGCGATTTGTGCTATGGCAGGAATGTCATTATCAGGTTCTACAAGCACAGAATCTCGACTCACACATCCATTGTCTCCAGTAATGTTCAAGAAGTAAATTCCGGCACCACCGATCTCTGGCGTTAAGGTATTTCCACCGCCAATAATAAGACCTCCAGCAGTTTGCCATTCTATGGAGGCAATATTTGAAGTGGAAGAACCAGATAAAAATAAAGATTGATCTGAACAACCAAAAGTCTGAGGCATCCCCGCTTCTGCATTTGGTTCAGCAAAATCAGATCCAACATTTACCGTAAAAGAAGTATCGCATCCTGTGAGGGTATTGGTCAATAAAACACTATAGTCTCCTCCGTCAATGACGGATATAGAATTTCCTGTAAGTGCAGAAATAATATTTGGATTAGCCGTCCATTGATAGGTCAAGTCAGATCCATTTATTGTAATCTGTGTTTCAGTATTATTACAATCCAAGGGAGAAAGCGGGTCAACATCAAAGCTAGGAGCTGTCAAATTTTCATCCACTGTGATGCCCAATGGTGTGGTACAACCGGTCAAATTATCTGTTACTATTACTTGATACTGGCCTCCCCTGTTTACTGTGATTTGGGACTGACTTGCATCAGTAGTAATATTGCCATTAGTACTGGTCCATGCATAGCTGTAGTCACTACCGTCTGGCACATCCAGTAATAAGTTCGTTTCAAAAATATTACAATCCAAATCATTCCCTCCAATGAGGACTGCATCTGGCGGCGTCAAATCCTCCATCACTTCAATCATCGCAGTATTGCTGCAACCATTGGCACTATTGATTACTTCTAGTACATAAGTTCCAGGACCGAATACCTCGGCGGACATGGCATCACTTCCACTGACGATAGTGCCCCCCGTAGTCGTCCACAAAAAAGTGACAGATGACATACCATCCACTGTAAAGGAACCGTCCAACATAAAATTTTGCCCCATATCATTGCACGTCAAAGTAGCTACTGGGTCTATATTTACCTCGGGGAGGTTTTCATCTTTTGAGATACTGATGGATTGCACTTCTGTACAGTTGCTTGCTAAATCTGTCAAGGTGACAAAATATTCTCCAGCATCTAAGGCCTCAATAGTGCCGTCGTTATTATCGGTGAAAGTACCGTTCGCATTATCCCATTCAAATGAATAATCGCTGGTGTTGATTCCATCGACTGATATTTGAGTAGTCGTTTCATCGCAGGTAAGATCAGCGCCAGAAAGTGTAAAGTCAGGAAATGTAAACTCGACCACTTCTAGTACAATACTATCCACAGTAAAACAGCCAGAAACATTATCTACCAAGGTAGCTATGTAGGTCCCTGGGCCTTGCACAGTAGGTGTTGCTGTATTGGTACCATCCAAGTACACTCCATTGCCATCAAATACTTCCCAAGACCATGAGATATCATTAAGATCATCTCCTACAGGTGTCGCATTTAGCATGACGATACTATCCGGCTGGCAAACGATCTCTGCCGGAGCAATGTCAATCTCAAGATCACTGAATGGAAATACCTCCACTTCATGGGTCGTTCTACATAATTCATAAAACTCAATATCATCGATGGCCAAATCATTACCAGAACTGGATTGATTTAAGTTGGTGATACACAGTTCTGCAGTGTTCACATCTGCTATCCAAGGATTTGCTTCTATGCGCTCCCAAGTGCAGTCGTCTTGATCAAATACTTCTGGAGTATTTACTTCTAGACCATTTATAGTCAAAGATACTTCTGGAAATTGATTCGCACAAGTTTGACACAGATTCGTATACCAAAGTGAGAATATATATTCTACTCCTGAAGTCACATTGATTTCTTGACACCAAATTTGCTGATTAGGAGCTACATCACCATCTACTACCATCATCAGATCATCCGTGCTTGTATTGTCATCACAATCAGAAAATGAAAAGAAAAAATCTCTTGGATCGTCAGTAATCAGGTACCTGCCCGCAGCGGCGGCACCCTCTTGGTAATCTGAAGTGAAGCCCGTATTGCCATTTGCAAAGGTGGAATTACTAACCAAATTCACATCACTCCGAGTGACTACTTCTAGTGTAAAAGTTTGTGGATTAGTAAGGTCGAGCACCTGTGGATTTGAAATCGTAGCATCACTTAGACCTACATGAGGCGTCCAAATATAATCTTGCACTTCTCCAAATAATTCTGCTTCTAGAAAAACATCTTCGGTGGTACCGGGACAAAAGGTAATTTGTGGTTCTACTATCGCACCACCCGGAACAAAAACTTCCAAGGAAGCAGTAGTAGTGCAGCCTGTGATACTGTTGGTCACCGTAGCGGTGTACACCCCCGCAGTATCCACCGTAGGATTGGCGATGTTCGTATCTCCTACTATATTTCCCTCCGCAGTTGTCCACGCTATTTCATTATCCGTATCGTCAAAAATTGAATTCAAGACAACATTGGCATTATCGTCACAAGACAAATATGCTGGACTCAGTCCAAGTTCAGGACTAGGCGACGTTTCTACTATTACTATGTATTCTTCTTCACATCCGAGTTCATCGTATTCTACGGTCAAGGTGTAGGTACCCGTAGAAGATACTTGAGGCGTCAATGTATTTTCTCCAGAGTCTATGACCCCATCCGCCGTCTCCCAAGAGTAAGACAAACCTGACTCATCTACGTTTGACTCCACATCTACTTCTAGTTGGATATTCACTTGATCATCTCCGCAGGGCAATACAAGCATGTCATCACCATCTAGCATTATTTCTACTAGTTCAAGATTTAATGTTACAGTACTGTCACATCCATTGGCAGCTGGAAAAACTTCTTCATAGATGCCCGCATCAAAAAGAGGTTGCCCTCCAAAAATAGTCGCACTACCACTGCAAATGACTTCATCAATCTTATTTTCTACGGAATTTGAATTTTCTATTTCAAAACCATCAAAGCAAAAAATTTGGTTATTAAATGCTCCGCCTGTTGAGCCCGTAAGCCCCCAATATACTGGAGTCCCTGCCACAAAAATATTCGTGATGATACTAACGTCCACATTAATAATTAAGACCCCATCAAACCAAACTTCAAAAAAATTAGAAACTGGATCCCAAGTTAGTCTTACATCGTGAAACATACCATCTTCAACATTTCCATTTACACCTATCGGTACAGGTTGCGCTACGGGTATATTTATGAATCCATTTATATTGATTGCAGCATGATCTAATGGAGTATTATCTCCAAAATTACTATTTGTCCAAGTATCAAATTCTACAATAAAAGAATTGGGTATTCCGACAACTCCTAATTGGCCACCACCATTACTACAAGGAGGCGTGGGATCCGTATGAAAAACAAAAGCAATACCATCAGCTCCACCTGCATCTATATCTCCAAAAAATAATTGATAGTTAATTTCAAAACCCGAAGCAAAATCGATTGGTGTATCAAACCAGGCACAACCGACTTGATTATTCGTTTCGGTCGTCAATTGAAAACATTGTTGATTTGGAACCCCAGAATCATAGGGCGTAGCATCTCCTCCTAGATTAAATTGTGTCCCTCCTAAATCAGACATTCGAAAGCCCAAAGTACCTGTTCCACCTCCCTCTTGAAAAATCCTCACATGGTATGTCTCACCAGGTATAACTTCCAAGTTGGCTCCTGGCATTGGTATTGATCCACAATTTCTATCAGAAAAACATCCTATAGATGCAGACAATCCGTTGCATGCATTCCAATAAACCTCAAATGCTGCATCCGTAATAGAACCGTCCAAGAGTTCAATATTTATAAGTCCGGATGATGGGCCTGTAAAAGTTACCCAAAAGTCTTGGCCTTGATAATCTCCGCAACCAGGATCAGAAATATTGGTGTAGGTTCCATTATCTAAAGTGTAAGTTCTGGTTATCCCGAAATCACTCAACTGATAATTGGTAGCCGTACACGGACTAGTGCCAGCATTCAAGTAATTAGCTATGGATAGAGATAAAAAACATAAAATGAAGGATTGCAAGAATACTTTCATGATTGTTATTGTGTTTGTACAAAGTAGCTCTAAAGTTAACCATTTTGGTGGACAAAATAATCCATAAAACGAAAATCCTATCATTAATACCACGTATTGTCTTCATTATTGACTGCGTGTGTCTTACGTATATAACTAAATATTCATATTGTGCATTTTGAACTACTTTCAGCACCATACACCACTTATGTAAACAATTTGCTTATTTAGCCATGTCATTATCAATTACTAAACTTCAAATTTAGTGTTGTGCCTGCATCTTATGAAAATAGTTTAAAGGATACTTTTTGGGTGGGGGTATCCACTGGCCTCTAGGCTGCCTAGCCTATCCACAGCCAGCGGTCGGGCCATTCAGTGGTCCGCTGTCGCTACCGTACTGGAGCCTGAAAATAGGCTCTGCGCACCTCCATCAAAAAAGATGGAGCACTTACTACCCCTTACCCTTTTGGATTATCCTTACTATTTGATTCCTTTGTAGCATGGAAGATATCAAGATTCAATCAATGGACAGTAAAAAACTAATTGGCATGTCTGTAGAGACCTCAGTAGGAAATAGCCAAGCGGTCCATGCCTGGAAAAAATTTATGCCTTTGCAAAAAGACGTCCCTAGCAAAGAGCCAAGCACCTTCTACTCTATTCAAGATTATCCTGCTGGCTATTTAGACAAGTTTGACCCTAATGCCCTCTTTACCACTTGGGCTGCAAAAGAGGTTGAATCTAATGAAGGCCTTTCAGATGCGTTTTTACCTGTGGAACTCCAAGGTGGTCTTTATGTAACTTTTGTGCATAAAGGTACCGCTGCAGAAATTGGTCAAGCCTTGGGCTATATGTACGGACAGTGGATACCTGAAAACGGCTACCGTATAGATACCAATAGAAAACACTTTGAAGTACTATCTAAAAACTATGGTGGGCCGCAGAACCCAAATTCTCAAGAAGTAGCGTGGATCCCAGTCATTAAAATTGAAGAATAGCTGAGGGTCCAAATTGACAGTTTGCACTTAAAAGCGAGAAGATGTTTTCGTCATGCATGCAAAAATAGCTTATGCTTCATCTGGCATTTATTTAATGTAAGTAGTTGACTATCAAAGCAAAAAATATGTATCCTTTTACAAAAAATGTACAATTCAGCTTTTTACAAGTTACTTCAATTGCTTTTCGCTTGAAAATAAAGCGCTTACCAATAGCAAAATAGTGGTACTTTTGGCTCATCAATACGCTGTATGAATTTGCGCAAACTATATTATTCCTTGTCTCCCTCCATGAGATTGGCCGCACGAAAACTGTACTACTTTCCTGTAGACAAGTGGGAATCATGGACAGGCAAAAGAAGCAAATACCAGCCCCCCAAGGGAGATATCTACACGGGTTCTGGAGACTTTATTGCACAGGGAAATTTACAATGTAGCCACCTATTCAACTTGACAAAGATACAAGCCAACCATGCACTATTAGACATTGGCTCTGGTATAGGAAGAACCGCAGTGCGGCTCACTCGCTTTCTAAATGCAGAAGGAAGTTATGAAGGATTTGACGTAGTCAAAAAAGGCGTCGATTGGTGTCAACAAAAGATAAGTCCAGACTTTCCCAACTTCAATTTTCAGTATGTACCCTTGCATAATGATTTGTACAATACCAACAGTCAGCAAGCTATAGATTTCACCTTTCCTTATCCTGATGCACAATTTGATACTGCCTTTTTATTTTCTGTATTCACACATATGCGTATTGGAGAAATAGAGCACTACTTCCAAGAAATCAACAGAGTCCTCAAGCCTGGGGGCCAATGCCTTGCCACTTGCTTTATCTATGAAAAAGATTTGGAGCCCATGATCAGTGAGCGTAAAGACTTTGGCTTCCCTCACGCCGGAGATGGTTATAGATTGATGGACAAGCAGGTGACAGGCGCTAATATCGCTATAGAAGAGCAAAGATTAGCAGCTATGCTATCAAAAGCGGGTCTTCAGAAAGTCGCCTTTGAAGAAGGACATTGGCGAGATAAAGCAATGAAAAGCCGTGTCAAAGAATTTCAAGATGTCTTGGTGGTTGAAAAACCTATGGCCTAGATGGTAGAGATAGCAGACCATTCGATTTGTCCTGAATTTTGTATAAAATCACCCTAAATTGAATCTGCTATAATCTTAACAAGCTGGGTTGATACTCTGTCCTAAACAAGTCCCCTTCACTGGAGTATTTAATGTACTCATAAACCTTTTAATTATGGCCTAGCGATGTGCATGAGTGGCGCCGAAGAAGCCAGACCCCAGGTACGAAGGGGCCGAGCGAACAGCGAGCTCAGAAACGTAGCGCCCGAGAAAGACGACCTTAAGGAGTCTGTTCTCGGGAGGCTCCAACAAATCCTTAGCCATCTGAAGTCAGAAATAAGGAAGATTGTCTGGAAAAGAGGAGGCTTTACAATCACTGCGAAAGATGATAACAAACTACCTAAAATCACGTTTGGAATTATATCTTGCGCTGTCCTAACGTAAAAATAGGTCAAAGCATTGATAATCATAATTTTTCAACGCTAAGTGAGCGGAAAAAATGTGAGGTAAAAGCAATTTATGAGTAATCTTTCTTTATCCTATCCATCTTGGTATATCATCTTGTGTATTCTCTTAGGAGTTGCGTACGCAGTGCTGCTGTATACTCGTAGCGGTACTTTTAAAGAAAATAAGTGGCTGCACTGGGTCTTAGGAATTATGCGTGCAGGATTGGTGTCTGTACTGGCCATCTTGCTGCTCTCTCCACAAATAAAATCTATACTCACAGAAACAAAAAAACCTATCATAGTAGTCGCTCAAGATAATTCTGAATCCGTGACGGCCAATATGTCAAAAGAGGAGCAGGCTAGTTTTCAAATCAATTATCAGCAACTCAAGGATGAACTAGCTAAAGATTATGAGGTAAAGACCTACTCTTTTGGAAGTGAGGTAAGGGAAAATATGGACTTTTCATACACCGACAAAGTCAGTAATATATCAGAGGTACTTAACACCGTTTATGATCAATATAGCAATCAAAATCTCGGTGCAGTCATTCTCGCTACTGATGGGATATACAACGAAGGAAGCAATCCTATCTATGCTGGAACAAAGCTCTCGGCGCCAATCTATACGGTGGCATTAGGAGATACTACTCCACAAAAAGATGTTTTGATCAAGCGTGTCTTTCATAACAAGATCGCCTATCTCGGAGATAAATTTAGCATCCAGGTTGACGTAGCTGCGCAAAATTGTGCTGGTGCTAATACACAATTGGTAGTTAAAAAATTGAATGGTGGAGCTGCCCAGACATTTCCTATCAAGGTCGATAAAAACAACTATTTCACCACCAAAGAAGTCATACTAGATGCAGACGTCGCTGGTGTGCAAAGATTTGTGTTTTCTGTAAATACTATCGCAGGCGAAGTGAGCACTGTCAACAACAACAAAGAAATTTTTGTCGATGTGCTGGACGCTCGTCAGAAGATACTGATACTGGCTGATTCGCCACATCCTGATTTATCTGCCATCAAGTCATCGATGGAAAGCAATAAGAACTATGAGGTCGAAGTAAAGTATGCGAACAACACTAACATCAACATACCTGCTTACGACTTTATCATATTGCATCAGCTGCCTTCCAAAGGGATGCCATCTAACACGGTATTTTCAGCAATCAAAAACAACAAAAAACCGGTGCTATTTATCGTAGGTTCGCAGACCGACATAGGCAAATTTAACAGTGCTCAAGATATGTTGAATATCACTGGTGTCACCCAAAGTACAAATGATGTGCAAGCAAGTGTTGCGAACAACTTTAGCCTCTATAAGGTAGACCCATTGATCACCAATGCCCTACCTCGATTCGCTCCTGTACTTTCTCCTTTTGGGCAGTTTGCAGAGGGGCCAAATTCTGCTGTACTAGCCTATCAGCGTATCGGGAAGGTAGACACCAAGTACCCGCTTATCGTATTTGGAGAAACTAATGGCGCTAAATCTGCAGTCATCGCCGCGGAAAATATTTGGAAATGGAAACTGTTTGACTTCTTGGAAAACAAGAACCATGACATTTTTGAGGAGTTGCTAGGCAAGTGCATTCAGTACCTTAGCCTCAAGGAAGATAAACGAAAATTCAGAGTAAGTTTAGACAAAAACATTTTCAACGAAAATGAACAAATCATCTTTGATGCAGAGCTTTATAATCAGAGTTACGAACTAATCAATGAGCCAGATGCAAGCCTTAGCATTACTGATGACAAGGGCAAAAAATACAATTTTACTTTTGATAAGGTCTCTAATGCTTATCGACTTGATGCAGGATTGCTAGGAGTAGGAAATTACAATTACACTGCTAAGACATTCAGCAATGGTGAAGAGCTAAAGTATAATGGACAATTTAGTATCAGACCTATCCAATTGGAATTATTCGAAACCACTGCAGATCATTCTTTGCTCAAGTTATTGAGTGATAAATATGGTGGTGACATGGTTGCGCCGGCTTCACTCAGTAGCATAAGCAGTAGTATCAAGGAAAAGGGAAATGTAAAGCCCGTACTATATGAAAGCACAAAAACTAGATCCGTGATCAACCTCAATTGGATTTTATTTTTGCTATTAGGTCTGCTTGTTCTTGAGTGGTTTTTGCGTCGATATTTCGGTAGTTATTAATATCTTTTGGGCAAGCCTGCAACACAAGTCTTTTCTTACTATCCTTCCTGAGGGTTTATCATAAGCTTTTGAATACTGCTTACTTAGAAGCGATTGTTAATTATTCATTTCTTATCAACACAGAGACACCTAATGGCGGAATCGTCATCGTGACAAACTGTTCTTGTCCTTGCCAGAATCCATTAGTAGCAGTAAGCTTAGTATCTCCGTGTGTCGCTCCACTGCCCCCAAATTGAGTAGCATCACTATTTAAGATCTCTTTGTAAGTTCCAGCAGTGGGTACACCGATTTTATAAGAGGACCGCTTGGCAGGCGTAAAATTACAGACTACGACTATGGGGGGATGTTTATCTTCTTTTGCATGGCGTCCATAAACAATCAGACTGTCTTCTGCATTGTCCTGTGATATCCAACTAAACCCTTCATTGACAAATTGCTGATTGTGAAGCTGCGGATAAGAAGTGTATAATCTATTTAATGAAGCAATCAGTTTTTTGACTCCTTTATGGGGCTCATGCTGTAGCAACCACCAATCTAGCCCTCTTTCAATATTCCATTCGCTCGTCTGTGCAAATTCAGATCCCATGAAAAGCAATTTCGTACCTGGGTGTGTAAACATGTATGCATACATCAAGCGCAGGTTGGCAAATCGTTGCCAATCGTCCCCTGGCATACGATCCATCAGAGCACCTTTTCCGTGTACTACCTCGTCATGGGATAGCGGAAGCATAAAGTTCTCTGTAAATGCATATATAAGGCTAAAGGTGATTTCGTTTTGATGAAACTTCCTGTAGATAGGATCTTTGGACATATAATTGAGCGTATCATGCATCCAGCCCATCATCCATTTCTGTCCAAAACCTAATCCACCGGTATAGGTAGGTCTTGATACGCCGTTGAAAGCAGTAGATTCTTCAGCTATAGTAACTGTGTCTGGATACTCTGCATAGACTGTTTCATTAAACTCCTTAAGAAAAGAAATAGCGTCAAGATTTTGATTCCCACCATATTGATTAGGTATCCATTCTCCATCATTACGAGAGTAATCTAAATACAGCATAGAAGCAACTGCATCGACACGTAGTCCATCTACATGAAACTTATCTAACCAAAATAGCGCATTAGATATAAAGAAAGACCGTACCTCATTTCGTCCATAATTTGGAATAGCACTTTTCCAATCTGGATGAAAACCCATTCTTGGATCTGGATGCTCATACAATGGAGTCCCATCAAACAAGGCTAAACCATGTTTATCTGTTGGAAAATGGGAAGGAACCCAATCTATAATGACTCCAATTCCTGCCTTGTGGATTGCGTCTATTAAGTTCATAAAGTTATCAGGTGTTCCAAACCTAGAAGATGGAGCAAAGTAGCCTGTGATTTGATAGCCCCATGACGGAAAATAAGGATGCTCCATCACAGGCATAAACTCAATGTGTGTAAAGCCCATATCTAGTGTGTAATCGACAAGTTGCTTTGCCAATTCACTATAACTCAAAGACTCCGTTGCATTATTTTTCTTCATCCATGAACCTAGGTGTACTTCATAGACAGACATAGGCGCTTCATGATTGTTTTTAGTTGCTCTGGCCTCCATCCACTTTTTATCCTTCCATTTATAATCATGCTCCCAAACTATGGATGCAGTACGAGGAGGCATTTCACAGAAGAATGCAAATGGGTCTGCCTTTTCTAAAAATTCACCCTGTTCTGTTTCAATGGAATATTTATAAATATTGCCTTTGTCTAAATTTGGTACAAAAGCTTCCCAAATCCCTGATTCATCCCATCGCGGGTATAATTGATGTGTATGCTTATTCCAGTAATTGAAATCTCCAATAACCCCTACATGCTTAGCGTTAGGCGCCCAAACCGAAAAATAGACCCCGGACTGACCATCTATGGAACAAATATGACTCCCCATTTTTTCATAAAGCCGAAAATGCTTTCCCGCTTTAAATAGGTCAATATCAAATTCAGTAAATAAAGAATATGCGATTGTATTTTCTCTTCTAAGTGTTGACAAGCGGTGAAATTTAAAGCTATTAATTAAGTAAGGTACTAATCTTTGATTTCATGGCATCAAATTCTACTGGATCAAAAAGTCTGGTAAGAAAGACGACTTCACCTTCTTTATCGATTACTATATTACGGGTTACACCTGCCTTTGGTCTAGCAAATTGATAAAAAAGTTTTTTGTCTGTATCTAAGGCAATTGGATAAGTGACCTGCATCTTTTCAATAAATGGACTTACCTTATTAGGGTCTTCATCAATATCAACTCCTATAAGTACAAAATCATCATCTTTATATGCCTGCCATACTTCTTGCTCTAAATGAGGCATCTCTTTTCTACATACTGAACACCAAGAAGCAGTAAATTGAAGGACTACAACTTTGCCTTTTAGCGCTGCAAGAGAGAGTGTATCTCCTGATAAAAGGGGTAAAATTATATTGGGTGCTTCTTCTCCCACTTCGACTATGAAACCTCTATCTTTCTGCTCATTTTGTGCATAAAGATTTGTTTGCACAAAAAGCAAAATGGTGTAAACCATTAAGATGTTTGTTAAGCAAGGTGCGACTCTCTTCATAGTTCAAGGCTTTTTTGAACCTAAAAATAAGGAATAATACTAAAGACTTTACTTTGAAGCAAAAAAAAAGGACAACATCACTGTTGTCCTTTATTTTGGTTCATAACAAGAATATAGCACTCAAATTAACCTTTTTTGAGTTTTTTCTGCTTATTGACAAGGTCTGACCACTTTCCTGCGCTTGCAAGTTTAGCTTGTGATGCCCAAGAACCGATATAAGGAACTTTTCCCTTAAAACCAGCTTTTGCCATTATAGCATTTAATCTTGATATTTTAGCATTCGCGATTTTATCAAAATTTTTATATCCTGCTTTTTTCAACACGCTTTCGATCTGAGCAGTAATACCTTGAATGAACCTTAGGTCATCAGATGTGCTACCTTTTGATCTTGAGCCTGCATTTACAATACTAACTACTTTTTTTTTACTGTAGTTCTACGTCTAGACAAGCTAGGTCTCTTTGCAGTAGTCTTTTTTCTTGCAGCAGTTTTTCTTTTTGCAGCAGTACTTTTAGTCTTTGCAGAAACTTTCTTCGCTGTAGCTCTTGCTGTAGCTCTTTTAGTTGTTGTCTTACGCTTCGCTGTAGTCTTTTTTGCAGCAGGTTTACGCTTGGCAGTTACCTTCTTTGCTGTAGTCTTACGCTTTGCAGTTGCCTTCTTTGCAGTAGTCTTACGCTTTGCAGTAGCCTTCTTTGCAGTTGTCTTACGCTTCGCTGTAGCCTTCTTTGCAGTAGTCTTACGCTTTGCTGTAGTCTTCTTTGCAGTAGTCTTACGCTTCGCTGTAGCCTTCTTTGCAGTAGTCTTACGCTTTGCTGTAGCCTTCTTTGCGGTAGTCTTACGCTTCGCTGTAGTCTTCTTTGCAGTAGTCTTACGCTTTGCTGTAGCCTTCTTTGCAGTAGTCTTACGCTTTGCTGTAGCCTTCTTTGCTGTAGTCTTACGCTTCGCTGTAGCCTTCTTTGCTGTAGTCTTACGCTTCGCTGTAGACTTCTTTGCTGTAGTCTTACGCTTCGCTGTAGCCTTCTTTGCAGTAGTCTTACGCTTCGCTGTAGCCTTCTTTGCAGTAGTCTTACGCTTTGCTGTAGCCTTCTTTGCGGTAGTCTTACGCT
Source organism: uncultured Saprospiraceae bacterium (assembly GCA_937923345.1). Lineage (GTDB taxonomy): Bacteria > Bacteroidota > Bacteroidia > Chitinophagales > Saprospiraceae > JALZVN01. The sequence goes on along the minus strand of CAKZVJ010000210.1, from coordinate 3,810 downwards.
TCGCTGTAGTCTTCTTTGCAGTAGTCTTACGCTTTGCAGTAGCCTTCTTTGCAGTAGTCTTACGCTTCGCTGTAGTCTTCTTTGCAGTTGTCTTACGCTTTGCAGTAGCTTTCTTTGCAGTAGTCTTCTTCTTAGCCGTAGTCTTACGCTTTGCAGTTGCTTTCTTTGCAGTAGCCTTCTTTGCTGTAGCCTTCTTTGCTGTAGCCTTCTTTGCTGTAGCCTTCTTTGCTGTAGCCTTCTTTGCTGTAGCCTTCTTTGCTGTAGCCTTCTTTGCTGTAGCCTTCTTTGCTGTAGTCTTCTTTGCTGTAGTCTTCTTTGCAGTTGCCTTCTTTGCAGTTGCCTTCTTCTTTGCAGTAGTCTTACGTTTCGCAGTTGACTTCTTTGCAGTTGCCTTTTTCTTAGCGGTAGCTTTTTTCTTAGCTGGTGCCTTCTTGGCAGATGATTTAGCCATTTTAAAAAATTTAGTTATGAAAAACTTTGTGTTAAAAAAATATTAATCGATGTTTCAAAATCAAGTATAAAACTATGACTTCGATAATTTACTTATTTATAATAAGTAGTACCCTTGCCTTTTATTTCACTTAAAATATCTTCTTCACTTTTGAAGTGGATTTTTTTAAAGAGATTTAATTTTAATAACTAAACTCTTTAATTATAGATAGCAAATATAAGCAATTTGTTTTTAATTGTTTTTTACGTTGTTATACATTAAAAAAACGCTTAACATTTTTTAATAACGAGGCTTCTTATTAAATGTTTTGCTTTTATTAAAAAAAAGTACTGCTGTAAAAAAAGAAGGAGTTGCAGTTTGCTAAAACTGCAACTCCTTTTGAGTAAAAATTCATCAAATTTTGATAATCAAATTTGTTTTTACTTAAACATTATCTGTGAATTTGAACGTATCCAGAAAAGACATTTCCTTCACCATCTTCAAGAACATAAAAGTACGTTCCATCAGGTAGTGGGTTGCCTTCCCAGATACCATCCCAATCGTTTTGATATCCTCTAGAGAATAATACTTGATTACCCCATCTATTGAAGATTGTCAAGGTACTATTTGGGAAGCTTTCAATATTTCGAATAACAAAGTTATCGTTAATACCATCACCATTTGGCGAGAATCCTGTGTGGAAAATCAAATCTTCACAGAACACATAAACTTGTACTGTTGCTGTATCACAACCAAATGAATTACAAATCACATAACTAAATTCGTCCGGCGTAGTTGAATCACAATAATCATTATCGGGTGAGTAAGTTAAAGTCAAGTCTGGATTGACCGTTACCGTACCATTAGATGGATTATCTGCAATGTAAAGCGTATCAATTCCGCCCGGTATAGTATCGTTCACCATAATATTAATTGTTGTACCTGTATTGAATAACGTGGTATCTATATCCATCATGGCAACTGGTGGAACACCATCTTCAATTACTTCAACTATTACAATTGTGGTATCACAAATTCCTAGATCATCACAAACTACAATGCATGCAGTATCTAAGCCTACCTCTACACCAGTATAGTTTAAGCAGTAATCAATTGTATCAATTTCGAACACTACCAATTCACCAGAAGATGCTGGACAGAAATTATTGATTGACGTTGGGCTACCTACTAATTCACCTAGATCGATACATGTAGTATCAACAGTCAATATAGGAATAATGTTAACTATAGTATCAGGAGTAATACAAGCCAGTTCTATACCAATGCTATCAACACAATTAGAATTAATATTTGTGAATTTTACTTCGTAAGATCCAGCTATAAGATTGATTGCAGTACCACCTGAGCAAGTACTAAATCCTCCCGTATATTCTACCCCGTTCACTTCGACACTATACTCGCTAATTTCTGAGAATGGCAACTCTAGACATACTTCCTCCTCCTGTGCACAATCATCAGTAGTAACCAATAAGTCACCAATTGTAAATATTGGTGCACAGCCGGGAACAACCTCAATCAAGAATACAAACTGATTGCAACCGTTCGCTGTGCATACTTCAATACATGCCTCATCCGAATTGCCAACTGCTAAACCTATTATGGTAATACACCCTGTATTTGGATTGATAGAAATTGATGCTTCATTGCCCGACTCTAAAGGACAATTATTAAATACTCCAGTTATCGGATCATTGACCCCTATATCACTAGGACATACCTCAATAGTATCGTTTAACATGATTGTATAAGGTATAGTATCAACTTCAATCATCTCACAAGTTACGGTTACATCGTATTCATAAATAGGACATCCAGATGTATGTGTTAGTCTTACATCATTATTCCCAACTTCCAATAACATACCAGCCTTTGTTGCAGTTAAGTTCTCATTAAACTGTAATTGTGCTGTACCCAAAGTAATTGGTTGCGTAATGAAAATATCTCCGTAGGTCGTATTTGGGTTACCACCTCTAATTCTGAAGTTCATAGCATCTAATGTCCAAGTAGATGACAAATCAAGACTGTTCATCAATGCTACTAAATCCGCAACATCTACAAAGTTTCCACTAAAGGATTGTCCATCAATAATCCACTGATCTAAGACATATGGCCCATTGGCTCCTTGATCTGGTATTGTAAAGTAATTATAAGAGAATGTGGTATCAAAATCACAACCTACAAAATTACCCATAAACTGGTCTCCGTTTAAGGTAACCACAAAATCATTTGATATTTCTACTATATCAAACGGTAGGCATAATACCGCTTCTTCATCACAGGCATCTGACTCAATTGTCAAGACTTCAGAAAAGGTAGTATCGCAAATATTCCCGGTTACATCGATAATAAAGTAAGTTGTATCACATATCATCATCGAATCACAAACTACTACACAGAACTCGTCAGGACCTAGATAGTTTAAGTCTGGTGTATAATCAACACATTGATCTGTACTATTTGTTACTACAGTACCGTTTGTTGGCTGACCGCAAATAGCTAGTGTTTCAAATGATCCATTAAGTTCATCAAGAGGTACACATGCATCTTCTAGTATAGTATTAACCAGTACTGATACAAATACCGTATCTGGATCTGGCATTGGATTTCCACATGTTACATCTACATATATTGTAAATGTTCCACATACATCAAGATCACTACAAGCGATCATGCAGAGTGAATCTCTTCCACAGAAATCAGTATCAGGCTCGTATTCAAAACAATCACTATCTCCATCAGACATTAATGTTCCATTTTCAGGCTGTCCACATATTATCAAAGTGTCAAATCCTGTACTGAAGAATTTCTGCCATGGTACACATTGGATGCCAGTACCCATATTTTGTGGTATTGTAAACGTAATGGTATCTAATAAACTATGTGGCTCATCAGAGATTGTAACATCTACAAAAGTTGTATCACAAATACCTGACTCATCACAAACCACTACACAAAATGTATCAACTCCTACGTACCCTGAATTAGGGATATAAGATAAACACTCATTGCCTGAATCAAATACAACTGTACCGTTCTCAGGATCTTCACAAGATTCAAGACTAATAGGTGACGTATTTAATTCTGTAGTATTCACACATAAGAATACTGGATTGTTAACTTCCGTGAAATAGCTTGTGAAATCTGGCGTAATTGCATCTGCTGGTGTGACTTCTACAACCACCACGTCAGAACAACAATTTACAGTATCTGTAATAGTGTACACATACGATCCTGGAGTACTTGGTACATCATACAATTGTCCTTGTGCTATACCAGTGTAATTCGGATTAATAAATGCTTCAATATTTGAAGCTATATGCGTCATTTCTATATCTCCATAAACAGTATTATCAGCGCCT
>CAKZVJ010000209.1 GCA_937923345.1 uncultured Saprospiraceae bacterium | reverse complement strand
TGGGAAGATCTAAAATATGCCATCGGCAAAGGTTATCTTATCGGCAATCACTCTTATACGCATCCACATTTTTCAGACCTGGATCTAGAGACAGCCAAAGAAGAAATTCAAAAAACAGATGCTTTAATCGATAAATTATATCAAGAAGCAGGGCAGCCAGACTATGACAGACTTTTTCGATTTCCGTATGGCGATAAGGGCGACGGAAAATTTGGATATCAATTTATGACCCAAGACGAAGCAGAAGAAATGAAGCTTAGCCGCTTTGACAAAATTGTCAAATGGATAAGTAATCTACATCCTGTGGATAAGCAAATCAATGCGCTAGCAGAAGAGCAAAAAGGTACCCTAGCAGAAGAACTACAACGCTATTTATTTCAGCTGGGCTATGTGCGAGGAGACTTGGTAGGCGTAGACTATCGTTTTTTCCATCCTCTGCAGACAGATCAAGATTGGTCATGGACTTTTGACATAGGAGAATGGCGATGGGATGAGAAGCAAAATCAAGATGCATTTCTAGAAAAAATTAAGTCAAGACTGGAAAGCGAATCGCCAGAAGATTTTAGAGGTGCGGTAAGAGAAAAAGTAGGGCTACAGCAAAAGGAGAATATTGACTTGGTGTTATTTCACGATCGAGATGTGAGCAATGCTTTTTTCAAACCCGTCATAGATATGTTGGTGGAGATGGAGGTGGAATTTTTGCCTATCGATTATGATCAGATAAAGATGGAGCATTTATTTTGAAACAATGGTTGCTATAAATTAATCTACGCAAAAATCTAGATAATTTCAATATAAATACCTAATCTCTACAGAAGCACTAGTGAATTCAAATTAAGGTTTGAGCCAAAATTAGGAATTGAAAAAATGTTGAAACTCATGTTTCTATCTGAAACCTTATTTATAGTGACCTCTGCATCCCATTATAGAGTGATTTTTTGCAATTATTTATTATTGTGAAGCCTGATTTATGGAAAAATGTGTCCAGTTAATGGGGATATTTAGTTAGATATTACGCTGATATTTATGTGTAGTGTGTATAAAATATTCTCTAAATGAAAATTCACTTTGTTATTTTAGCCTTTAGCTTTTTGTCTTTTTTCAACGCAAATGGACAAAATAAAAGTTCTTCAAATTCGGAATTTGAGTATGAAGATTGCTCATGTGCAATTCCTATTGAACTGACAATTTATAATGGACTTTATGGAAATTATGGAGGAAATGTTGTTCTAAATAAGGATAAAATTATTCCTGGCGCGGTTACGGTTGCAAATATGAATGATACTGATGGAGATACATATATTGACAATAGTGATATGATTGTTACTAATGGCCCCAATGGAAGAGATGAAGTAGACTTAATGAAGCTGGAGATTAAAATTAAGAACGGTGCCCCCCAGACGAATTCCGCTAGTTGTAGAAATTTGGAGCTTGTGCTCAAAGGGGCTATAAAATTATGGCAAAAAAGTACTAAAGAGATTGTCCAGAATACAACTATTCCAATATCCTCTTTACCTCTTACTGTATGGGTAGAAGCTATAGCTCCAAGTAACAAGGTTCAAGATATTGAAATTGAAGCTTTTGTAAATGGACAATCAAAAGATTTAGTTAAAGCTACCGCTGTATGGGTTCAATTTTCACGAAAATATAAATCGAAGGCACTTTCAGGTATTGAAAATTCAAGTGCATTAACATTAGATATTAATGAGCAAAACCTTAGAGATTTTATTGAAGTTAGATTCAAGGATATTCTTAACCAAAGATATGGATTAGGAGCAAACCATGCTTTTAATTCTGGGTTTTATAGTGGAACATGTCAAACATCGGCTTACAGTTCTAAAAATGCAGGGTATGGTGCGACAATTCTAACTGAATATACTGTTTTACCAACGGATTTAAGAACTCAACCTAATATGCTTGGGGTGAAATTTGATTTTGCGCGACAATTAGATGCAGACGAATCTATAATATCATCAGGTAGTGCTGTATGGTTAGATGATGCAGCTCTACCAGATTTATTATACAGTAATGGGAATGAGGGGTCAAATGATGATAAAGGTAACAAAGATGAGGATTTAACTCCTTCGATGCATAATAAAATCTATTCATTGGATTCTCCAGGGTTTTCTTACGATTCATTTTATAGTCCACGTAATATTGCCTTTTATAGAAGGGATTTAGATTTTAAGGAGTTTGCAAGAGTTTCATTTAATATGCAACCAAGCGGAGATGGAACTGTAATAGCCAGTAGGTGTTCTGAATACCTACTATGGGATACAGAATATACCTTAAAAAGACAACCGATCTCAGGGGTTATAGATATATATGATGATTGTAATCATGGATTAGCACAAGTCAACACTGCTTTAAGCCATTCAGCAATAAGAAGGATTAAAGGTCAGAGTATACCGTCAATTCAAATTATTTTCTTAAATATTAATTCGAATGCTGCATATCAATTTGAATATAATAGTTCAATGAACTCATGGAGACTCATTAAATTAGGGTCTACTGGTGGATCAAACCTTGGCTTCTTTCCGTACAATTCAAGCTCTAATAATTGGACATTGAAGGATGGGGCAGAACTTGAAATAATCATTGAAGATTCAGGGAGTGTTAAAATTTCGAATTCTGATACTTTTCGTTTTTCAGTAAATAGTTCACTAAGTAAAAACATTTTAAATTGACATGAATAAACTACGATTATTGTTACAATTATTGTTTTTTTCGAATATTGCCTACGCTCAAGTGGGTTATTTGGACTCTATATTTTTAGCTGAAAATAATCCAGATTCTCTTGAATTTTTAATTAACGAAGAAATTTATTATGATTCTATTTTTAATTCTTTAGAAAGTTTTAAACAAAGATTGAATGAATTTAATCTTATTCAAGATAAATTTGATTTTAAGGCAACTAATAAAACCTTAAATCTGAAATCATATAGGAGAATGGCTGTTTTTATATTAGAGAACGAAATACAAAGTGAGTTTGATTTTGTTTTAAGACATGCTGTTAAATATAGTGTTCCTAACATATATAATGTACCTAAATCTGGAAAAAACACATCTTTTGTTTTAACTGATATATTAATTAATCGGCTTTCGAATTTTAAGAAAACCGAGATGTTTATGAGGTATATTTTACGGAGTGATTTCCTTGAAAAAAATTTGAATGAGGAAGAGATACGGCTCTTAGGTTCAATTTTTTCCATACGAGCTGGTGAAGAAATTATTAATTCGCTTAATAAAGATAAATATGTATTGGGCAATAGAAAACTAATTAAAGAAGCAATAAGACAATAAATAGTAGCTCTTATTATGACTGTAGGAGGAGAAATTTAATTATAAATGCTTGTCCAACAATTTTTGGTTTCTCAATAGTAAATTAAATTTCACGAAAATCTTTTTTAGGTTGCTAAACGAATAATAAATGAAATATTTAACTTATGTTGCTTTTTTCCTTACGTATGCATGCCTTAACTTGACAGCTCAAAATGGCATAACACTTGAATACGATTGTGACTCTGACTGTATTGATTTATCAATAAACGGGGGAGAGAGCCCTTATGATGTAGTGTGGAATTTGGAATTGGGGCAGTTAGGCCAAACATTTCAAGTTTCCTCCTTAACTGGTGATCCTGAGGAAGATAATAATCGAGAGGATTTATGTGCTATCCGTAATGGCGGAACATATACTGCAATAGTTACGGATGCATTTTGTGGCGTTGCGGAGGCAACACTAACAGTAGATAAGTGCGAATGTCTAGATATTAAATTAGAATCCTTTGAAAATGTGTCTGAGTGTTCTTCCTCCTCTGGAGAGCCTGGGACTCCTGGAGGTGCAAGTTCCGCTTGCGATGGAAGTATTACTATAAGTGTAGAAACAGAAGAAAGTTATCATATATCATGGGTTGGACCAGATGGATTTACTGCTAACTCAGAGGAGATCTCTGGCTTGTGTCCCGGTTTTTATAGAGCAACGGTTAAGATAAAAGGCTGCGAAAAGATTTTCGCACATAATATTTGTTGTTGTAATGGGAGTGTAGATGATTCAGGCGAAATTGGTTCTTTTCCTTATCCACTATGCGATTCGGAGGATGGCACCACTCAGCCAATTTCTTTAGAGGGAAGCATTGCTGATTCACCTAATAGTAGAATTATTTTATCAGTTTCAGGTGGAGGTACTATTAGGTATAAGTGGACTGGTCCAGATGGATATACTTCAGAAAGTATGAATATCTCGAATTTAGAACCCGGTTCCTATTCTGTTAGAGCATTTGATGGTTGTTCAGAAGACCGGATGCGTTTTCGCATTGTA
>CAKZVJ010000208.1 GCA_937923345.1 uncultured Saprospiraceae bacterium | reverse complement strand
CCGTCAAAGATGTGACACCCACTCCGATAAAAGAAAATACAGGCTGGTGGAATACTATTGAAGCTGGTGATTTCGATAACGATGGAGATATAGATTATGTAGTGGGAAACTTAGGAGTAAACTATAAGTACCAAGCTTCTCGTAAAGAGCCTTTTCATATTTATGCAAACGACTTTGATGAGACAGGGAACTTAGATATAGTATTGGGTTACTTTAACGAGGGCAATCTATATCCACTGAGAGGTAGAGAATGTTCTTCAGAGCAAATGCCATTCCTAAAAGAAAAATTTCCATCCTATAAAGATTTTGCGTCTGCTACATTGAAGGATGTATATGGAGGCGATCTCGAAAAGTCTTATCACCTGCAAGCGACTAATTTTAGAAGTTCAATTTTGATCAATGATGGTATGGGTAAGTTTACCATAAAGGATTTACCAAGAGAAGCTCAGTATTCATGTATAAATGGATTTGTTGTCAAGGATATTGACCAAGATGGTAACTTGGATATTGTAGCTGGCGGTAACTTATTTGAAGCTGAAGTGGAGACACCAAGAAATGATGCTAGCATTGGATTGGTTATGAAAGGAAATGGAGATAATACGTTCACTCCTCTTTCTTTGGCTCAAAGCGGCTTTCTAGTTAGAGGAGACGTGAAAGATCTTCAGTATATCACCGTGAATAATAGAGAAGGAATACTCATAGCGAATAATGATGCACCCTTAGAGGCATATTTAATTCAATAACTTTAAATCTGCTGATCTTTTTTTTGTGTGTATTTTTTCGCGAGAATTACTTTTGATAGGACAAGTAGATGTAAACTAGATTGTCAATTCTCTCTTCTGCATTATTTAAGAAATATGTTAGAAGTATAGTGTGTAGGCTAGTAAATTCAATCCCTGAATAAAATTTGGTTCATTAGTCATTTTGACGCTGTTTATGACAACTTTACTGTAGTATTTTCTGATGGTCCATGCTTATAATTTTGTTGCTTTAAATCGCATGTATATGGCTGATAGCCTTTTATATAAAAGGGTTAGCAAGTTGTCCAGCATTGGTATCAGGAATTAATAAATTGTAAAATTGTATAATCTAGAGAATTATCACTGGGTTGTTATCTCCAGAGGCCACTCTTCATTAATACCAAAACAAAAAAGAGACAAGAATTGACTTGTCTCTTTTTTATTGAATTAATCACAAAATGAAATTTGGTAGGTTTAGAGGACAAAGGTTTTTATAGTTCTTCGAAAGCTGTCATAAATGATTGAAAGTTACCATTATTGTTTGCAACCAAGATTAATTTTTGCCCTTTGTAATCAATCATTTCTATATCTCGCACATCACCAGGAGTATAGAATCCAGATTTTCCAAGATACTCTTCTTCATAGTTTCCTTTTCCATCTCCTAGCATTAGCAAGCCATAGTTGGCATCAGCTGCTGAGGTCTCAACCTCAGTAGTAAACATATTTCCTGATAGCACCAAATCATTGTGCCCGTCTTGATTAAAATCAAATTCTTCGACTCCTCGGATAGCAGAAAGTTGAGCTGCATAAGGAAGCTTCTTGATGTTAAATTTTCCATTCTTATTTTCTAGAATAACAGATGCAAATAAGTTTGTTTTAAGTGAAAAAGCATCATCAAGTTTTTCTCCAAAAATATCTGTCATTTGGGCATTTCCAAATGAGGCAAAGGTTGGAAACTTTTCTTTTATAAATGGCATTTGTTCGGATGAACAATCTCTACCTCTAACGGGATAAAATTTTTCATCCTCATGAAATGCAAGTACAATATCTAATTTTCCGTTGCTGTCAAAATCATCACAATATATTGTAAAAGGATTTTCTTTTTTAGTTTTGAATTTGTGATTTAGTCCAATATTGCCGCATACGTAATCTTTGTCACCATCATTATCAAAGTCAATTTCTTGAACAGTAAACCACCAGCCTTCGGTGTCTGCTAGCCCTGCATTCTGAGAAATATTATTAAGTTTTCCATTATCATTTTCAAATAAATTGATGCCCATCCATTCCCCTACAATAAATAGGTCTTCATCTCCATCACTATCAAAGTCTGACCAAATCGCATTAGTTACCATGCCGATATCTTTGATAGATTTATTGATATCGTTTGTCTTATCTTTAAAGACACCATTTTCATTAATTAGTATGTAGCTTTCAGGGGTGTATGGATATTTTCCTGGTACTAAACGTCCTCCAACAAACAAGTCTTTATCTCCGTCATTATCTATGTCTGTAGCCTTAACTACACCAGTACTGGTAAGTATTCTTGGAATTTTATTTCTGCTTCGGCTGAATTTTCCCTTACCATTATTGATGTATAATCTGTCTTCATATTTCTTGCTTCCAATCTCAAATTCATTGCTACCACTTCCTACATAAAGGTCTAAATCTCCGTCATTATCAGCATCGAAAAATTCAGCAGCAATATCTTCATACTGACTATCGGAGGACATCACATTTTCAGTTTGTAATTGAAAATTATCTCCATTACTTAAATATAACTTGGCCGGAAAATCTGCGGCTCCACCAATATAGATGTCCTCAATTCCATCATTGTTTATGTCTCCTGTCGCTAAAGCTGGACCTAGTTGGGATAGTTTATGAGGTAACAATAACTCTTTGGCATAGTCATCATAAATTTTTTCTTGATGAGCATTTTTTAAATTTAATACTCTAGACACTCCGCCGAAAATAGGCTTTTCTCTTCTTGGAGGTGTTGCATTTTGAATAGCGTCGGTATAGGTTAAAGTATGTATTTTATTCGCCGATATGGGTGAAGTTATTTTTTGATATTTATTATCTGGCCAAGTGATTTCTAGTGAATCAATTTGAGAGTATTCTCCTAGTCCAAAGTGAATTAATGGTTGACTACTAGAAATAAATCCCCTTACTACATATTGTTCAACATATTGAATTTCAGTTCCTGTATATATTTTTACCTTAGCACCTATTCCATTAGGATTTTTACTATGACCTTTGAGTTTGAAGTTAATAACGTTACTCCCTTTTTGTACACTATTGTTTTTATATATCCAGGGTTTTTCATCGATGTTATTAACGATTAAATCAAGATCGCCATCATTATCGAAGTCACCATGAATAAAGCCATTAGAAAACCCCTTATCATCAAAATTCCATTCCTCAGATTTATCGCTAAAAGTTCCATCCTTTTGGTTTTGGAATGCAAAGTTTGCAATTTTTGTAGAAACCATGATGTCAAGATGTTGTTGCAAAGTAAGTTTGCCTCCTGATTGCTTAGCGAGTTCATTACCTTTTTTTACAAAATCTCTATTCTTAATATCCCTTGCAATTCCGTTAGTAACAAATATGTCTTTATATCCATCATCATCAATGTCAATAAGTAAGGTGCCCCAACTCCAGTCAGTTTTTGCCACATTTCCAATTTGTGCAACTTCGCTAAAGCGGCCTCTAGCTCTATTAATATTTAGACTGTTTCTCATATATTGCGGTACAAAACCTGCATTATTTAGAGCAGCAAATCTTTTTGTGTTCATTGAGCCCATATTCTCTATGGATCGCTTTCTTTCTTTTGGTAACATTTCTACTTCATAGATATCTACCATGCCGTCGTTATTGACATCTGCAATGTCGACACCCATGGCAAAAAATGACTGATGTTTTATATATTTTTTATTAGCCTCAAGAAATCCATTTCCTTTTTTATTTATATATAGAAAATTATCTACGCTAAAATCGTTCGTTATGTAGATGTCTGGGTATCCATCCTCATTGAAATCTGATACTGCTATCCCAAGACCATTTCCCCAGTTAGTTATCCCCATTTTTTGACTTATGTTTGTAAATTTGTTCCCATCGTTTCTATATAGAATATCACTGTTCATAGGTTCTTTTGTATTCATTCTCCTTTGACCTAGAATGGAAACCAGCAGCGTGTCAGAATCCATCGGTTGATTGAGCAAGTACAGATCTAAATCTCCATCGAGATCAAAATCAAAGAATACAGACTGTATAGTCGCATTTGTGCTTGCAATTCCATAGTCTTCCGCCCTTTCTGAAAATGTATTATCTTTATTATTTATATAAAGAAGATTCACCCTTTTTAAAGGGTCTTTTTGTTGATATATTCCTTTTGATATATATATGTCAATAAATCCGTCACTATTAACATCCTCCATTACAACCCCTGTACTCCAACCTGGTGTTTTAGTTAGTCCAGCACTTTTAGATATATCTTCGAACTCAAAATTTCCTTTATTTAAGAATAAGCCAGGTGATTCTTGATTCGAGATTATAATAAAATCTTGTAAGCCATCATTATTAATATCTCCAACAGCGATTCCGCCCCCTGCATGAAGGTTATTGTTGGTTAGCATGGTGTTCTCTGCACTAACCTTTACATTATTTTTGAAATGAACATTTGTTTTCTCCGGAGATAGACGCTCTAATTGTGGGAGTGAAGCATCGCCACGTCTTTGATCTGTTTCCTTTGAGCAAGAAAATCCAAAAAGAGCAATGAACAAGAATATGTTAATTCTAATAGCCATGTTACTGATTTTATAGAATATAAGTCAATTTAATATATCAATATTCCAAAATTAGAGGAAAAGTCGCCATTGAAAAATACCCTCAATTGGGTATTCTTTGCAAATATGCTTTCACCTATCTTTGACTCTACAATATTCCCCTCCATCCCGCAAACCTAATAATACCCTTACACAGGGTATTTCTCATTAACCGTACAATAAAGTAATACCAGATAGTATATACTCGATCCAATCGAAATGGATTCAGTGTACTATCACTTTATATTTTTATATGTATTTATTATTTGTTAACCTATAAAATTTTAGTCTCATGAAAAAAGAGAATTCTTTGAAATTCCTTTGTTCTAAGTTTTTTATGGTATTCGTTTTTGCCATAGGGATGACTCTGATAAGCAGCACTGATGCTAGTGCTCAGCAGGGAACACCTTATGACGATGCGATCGCTGTACTAACGCAACAAAGAGATAGTTTCGCTCCAGGCTCAGCAAAGTACGATTTTGCTCAGGCTGCGATTAACTATTTAAATGGCTTAGAAGCTAGTATTGCTTCGAATCCAAATTATTTAAATGATTTCCAAGACCAATTTGGAACGGATCCATTAATGGCTGCGCCTATGCGTAGAGCACATCCAACTGTTTTGGCAAATTACACTGCTGGACAACTAGCTTCATTCCAAAATCAAATTGATGCAGGATCAGCTGGTCAAGTCTCTCAAAAATTGCAGTGGATATTAGATGCTAACGCATACTAATACAAACCATTAATGTTAATCGAATTTTTAAAAAACAAATTATTATGAAGAAAATACTTTATACTTTCTTTTTGTTAGGGGGTCTAATGCTATTTGCTAATTTATCATTTGCGCAGTCAGGTACATATACCATTGCTGCATCTGATTCTTTTGGTGATGGATGGCAAGGCGCTACACTAGAAGTGACGACCGTTTCAAACGGAACTGTTACTGTAACGGGTCCTGCTACTACAGGTCCTGACTTTTTTACTTTTGACCTTATTGATGGAGAAACGGTTATGTTTTGCGAAGTCGCAACTGATATTTTTCCTGGAGAGGTTTCTTACACCGTTACTGACCCTAATGGTGTTATTGTCATTGATGTAATGAATGGACAATATTCTGGTTCAGCTTGTTTCTCACTCTCTGGTACACCTCTTCCAGTAGTATGTGATCCAGAAACTCAGTGTCAATTAGACGCTGTATTAACTTTGGAATTGGTCGGTACTGATTTTGGAGACGGTTGGGAAGGATCTACTCTTGATGTGACAATTAATGGAGAAACAAACCCAATTAACACCATATTTGGTGGTGAAACCACTGTATACAACTATGCTCCTATCTGTCTTGACTTTGGAGCTTCTGTACCAGTTGATGTTAATTTTGTTGATAACTCCGGTTTTGATGATGATGAGATTGGATGGTCAATTGCCTTTAATGGAGATAACTTTGAAGTTGATGATCCAATGAATCTTCAAGTTAATCCAGGTGGTGGACCAACCAACCAGGGTGACTTAAGTAATTCTGGTACTATAACTGTTACTTGTCCTTTTCCTACACCTACACCTGCTCCAGTTGTAAGTTGTGGTATTTATGAAGTAGGAAAATCTGGATTCCTTCAGGCTCCTTCAGCAACTGCTGAATGTCCAAATGGATTCAACTGCGATGTAATGAATGATGCATGTGCAGCTGAGGCTACTGAGACTGTAACGGGTGCAACAATTGCTGCAACTGCTGCAGGGATTAATGGTTTTGCTGGAAGTTTTGCTCCAATTACTATTCCTGCAGGATCAGCTGCTAACCCTAATTTCTTAGGAATTACTTACACATTATGTGCTGCAGGTGATTTTGATTTTGCAACTGAAGCTGTAGATTTTTTAATCAATGGTGCTGTTATTGGTACAGTAGGTGCTACTGGAAATCAGTGTGGCGGTTTTGATTGTGTTACTGTTACAAGCTGTGGTGGATTTATGCCTGGTGATGCAGTAACAATTGATTTTGAAGATCAGAATAATAATGCAGGTTTCTGTGTACCGAACTTCACTGCTGAACCAACATTCTTGTTTGGCCCTGCAGATGCTGAAGAGCAAACTCTAGCTTGTATTACTTGGTACGCTGACGAAACTTCGCAAACACCTCTTTTTGTAGGTAATACATTACCTTTGGCTATTGTGCAAGATTTAATAGCAAATGGTGCTTTAGCACAAGATCTATTATGCCATGAGCAGACAGCTACCTTCTTTATCACTACATCTTGTGGACCAACAGAATCTGCAAGAGTACCTGTTAATCTTTTTGTATTTAATCCTTGTCCAGCAGCAGAAGGTTGTGCTCTTTATGTAGAGTTGACTGACGGTGGTGGAGACGGATGGGAAGGCGCAAGTCTTACTGTTTCTGAAAATAACGGACCTAATCAAGAACTTAAACTAACTGCTTCCGAAGGTGGTTGTTCTGTAACACAATTTTGTGTGTCAGATGGAGGTTCTCTCGATTTACAATACTGGGAAGGTGCTGATAACGAAGAGCATGGATATAACGTAATTACATCTTCTGGAGATGTAGCGCTAATGAACGGTCCTGGACCAAATACTGATTTAAATACTGTAAAAGCTGACTGTCCAAACGAAAATTGTACAGGTGAAGTAATCAATGTAACTGCAAGAATTACTTTTGGTACTGCTGCTGATGTAATGTCTTGGGAAATTTATGATGGATTCAATAACGTAAATTGTCAAGGACCACAGGTTGTTGGTGTAAATTCTAATACATATGCTGGACAACCTGCTGGTGCTCAGGATATCGTTTCATTCCAAATGGATGCGTGTAATGAATATACTATTGCTCTTTTTGATGGTAGAAATATCTCATGGCAAGGTGGTGGTACCTTTGAATTAATCGCTGATGATGTTGATTATGGTACTCAGATTACTAATCCAAATGATCCTTTCTTTGGTCAGTCTGTTATAGCTACATTGACTGGTATGGATTTTGTTGGAGGTGCTGAAGCTAGACAATCCATTACATTATCTTGTAAGCCAGAATGTGAGGATGCTACTACTAACACAGTAGCTGGTGATTGTGTAGGAACGGACTTAGTTCTTCCTATTGCTGCTCCTGAAATTTGCTTGGAATGTAACCACGCTCTTGGATGTAACATCCAGTTTAGACACACTGTACTTGTTGACGGTAACGATAACAATGCTATTGTTTTAGGTGGTTTTGCTAATATTGGAGATTTAACTGAGTTTGATTATACAGCTACTGTTGGAGTTGCTCCTGCTGGTTGTCACTCATATGTAACTGAATATTTATATTGTGATGGTGTTATCACTAAGTGTACTGCTAACTATACAGTAGTACCTGATGCTACATCTACTTTCACATGTAATGACAATGTATCAATTGGATTAACTCCTCCAGATGGTAACCCATTGAACGGTGGGTTCGCTCAAGCACAGAATGATGATTTAGGAGAGTGTGTTATTCAGATTACTCCTGACTTAGTTATCGAAGGTGGTGTGCCATCTACATTAGCTTGTGAGTTTTTCAATACAAATGATTTTTATGAAGTTATCGTACTTGATGCTAACGGTCAACCATTAGTTACTTTCAGTGACAGAGGTTTCCCATTAGATTCAAATGGTTCTGAAATACTTCCTGGTGCTAGTACACAGCCTGCTAATAACTTCGTTTCTTATAACGAAATTAAGCAGACTTTGACTTACGTTGTTACACATAAGACAACGGGTACTTCTTGTTGGGGAACTATTACTGTAGAAGATAAGAATGCTCCTACAATCTCTGCTGCTAATTACGATGTAAACTGTAACGATCCTAACGCTTTAAATGAGTTCTTCTCTGAAACTATTACGCTTCAGTCAAGTGCAGCTAATGAGCTTCCTGCTAATATTCCTTCAGGACAAGCTTTTGCTGGTAGATCCAATACTTGGATTCCATTTACTGTTCCTTGTGGAAGATTGGGTACATCTATCCAAGATATCTCAATTAGCTTGAGTTTGACACACAACGATCCTACAGATTTAGCTGTTGAATTACACATACCTACTGCATTTAACAATACACTTGCTAACCCATTCCCAGGCGCAATGCTTGAGTTAGATCAGCAAGGAGATGTTGGAGCTGTTAATACATACACTCCTAATCCACAGAATGATTCTCCAGATTTATTAGGTTTATTGGGAGCTTCTTGTAAAGAATACTCTTCTGAAAAAGATGTAACTTTCATTTCTGAGAGTACTGGTACTAATGCACCACCTCAAGGTTTAGGTAAGACTTGGTATGTAAACGTTACTGATAACGGTTCTACAGCGGTTATACCTCCTCCAGGTGTTGGAGAAATCACTGCTGTATCTATGACTATTACTTGTGGATACCCTTTCCCATTCTCTGCATTTGATTGTGCATTGGATAATGTAGAATTGGTTTCTGAGGTAATCACTGATAACTGTGATTTACTTGCTGATTGGAATGGTGCTCAGATTACAAGAGTTTGGAGAGCTACTGATGCTTGCGGAAACGCAGCAAATGCTACTCAAGTTGTTAATCTTAAGGCTCCTAGAATCAACGATCTTGATCTTCCAGCTACTGACGTAGCTATTGAGTGTGGAGATGAGCAGTTGCTTCCTGATGGTTCTATCGATCCAGCTCAAACTGGTGGACCTACATTCTGTTGTGATGAAGTTACAGATGAAGATTTCTGTAAGCTTTCTATCTCATTCACAGATAACGTAATCGAAAGTTGTGGAAACTCTCTTAAGATTTTCAGAACTTGGGAAATATTTAACTGGTGTAATCCTACTGCTCCAACGCAGTTGAACCAAATTATCTTAGTTGAAGATTCAGTAGCTCCTATGGTTTCTGCTCCTTCTATTGAGGTTTCTGCTAACAACGATTGTGAAGGTATGGTAGATCTTTCTACTTTAGATATTACTGATGGTTGTTCAGAAGTTACTGCTGTAAGATTTGAATTCACTACTGGTAGTATTTATACTGGAACTAACGCAACACAAATCCTTGATTTATTAGCGGGTGATGTAGTAGAAGGTCTTCCAATGGGATCAACTACTGGTACAGTAATCGCTACTGATGAGTGTGGTAACACAAGCGAAACTGAAGTTACTATCAACGTTGTTGATAACGGAACTCCATTCGCAATTTGTGATGATGGATTGAATGTTTCTTTAGGAAGCGATGGTACTGCAAGAGTAACTGCTGTAGCATTTGATGAAGGTTCTTCTGATAACTGTTCTGATGTAACACTTCAGATTTCTGCTGGTGGTGCATTTGCTGACTTTGTTGACCTTAACTGTTCTAACTTAGGAACTACTACACTTACACTTCAGGTAACTGATGCTGCTGGAAACGTTAGCGAATGTTGGGCTGATATCTTGGTTGAAGATCCAATAGGACCTTCTATCGTTTGTAAGCCAAACGCTACTGTAACTTGTGATGAAGCACTTCACTTAGGTGATATCTTCGAAGAGCCAGAAGCTACTGATAACTGTGGAGCATCTATTACTCCAGGTGAAATCGTTGAAGTTGATCTTCCAAACTGTGGTCAGTTATTGTCTATTACATATACTGCTACTGATGGATCTGATAAGACGGATGACGTATCTTGTACTCAAACTATTACAGTTGAGCACGTATCTGACTTTATCGTTCAATTCCCAGCTGATCAAGAATTTGACGGTTGTGAGTTAGGTGATATTGCTGGTCCTATCGTAACAGAAGATGAATGTGAAATGATCGGAATCTCTGTTGAAGATAGAATCTTTACTCAGGTAGAAGATGCTTGTTATAAGATCGAAAGAACGTATACAGTAATCAATCACTGTATAGTTGATAATCCATCTGTTGGTGGATTTACTGATCTTGGT
>CAKZVJ010000207.1 GCA_937923345.1 uncultured Saprospiraceae bacterium | reverse complement strand
CAGATAACATTTACTTGTTGATTAATATTTTTTTAGTTAGCGTATCCCCATTCTTAAGCGACATTTTAAATATGTAAAGACCACTTAACCATTCTTTTGTGCTTATAATTGAGGTTTCTCCACTTTCAAGAATTGAATTTCCCATTAAATTATAAACATTTAAACTCTGAATAAGGTTTGCATTTTCTATCATCAAAAAGTTTGATGCTGGGTTAGGATAAAAATTGAGATTTTTATCCTTGGATTCGACTACATCTCTGTCCCAACTTCTTTCATTGATATCGTCAATCTCCAGCAGATTTAAATCTAGATTATCCACAAAATCGCCAGTTAGATAATAATGAAAGGCTTGGGCAAAACCTGAACTAGGATGATTTTTAAGGGCAATATCTTTTAGATTATTTACTAGTTCAATATGATCTTGTTCTATATTTTCTTCAAAATTTTCATAAAAATCAATAAGATTAGTTGCAATAAAATGCAAATCACTTCCTTCAACACTATTTTTATCTATTTGAGTTAGTTGCTGCCTTGCAGCCTGAAAGTCACCTTGACTGATATAAGTGTTCAAAACAGAATAGTTATCATAAAGCGTAAAATCAAGTCCATCAAAATTATTCTCGCTAGCCCTTTCTTCATCCGAATGAAAACAAGATATAAATGGGTCTTCATCAGTAAATAAAACGTTTACATTCCCTGGAATTAGCAAAGGCATTCTACAGTCCAAGTTATTTTCAATTGGGTCTACATAATCAAAAGGGTCTGGAGATCCAGTTATTGACGGTACAGTGTTGCCAATCGGATTTCCTTGATGGGTAAAACAGTTATTTGCAGGTGCTCCATTTTCGTCGCCCTGATTTGGCACTAATCCTATTATACTGACATCTCTAGATAGTGTAGAAAAACAATTATTCGAAAAGATATAGTTTGGGTTAGAAAAATGAGGAAAAAGGCCAGTCCGATTTCCATCTAATACATTATCATCAACTAAATTACGTCCCTGATCTTGGTTTGAAGTATTTATCGTTGATCTACTTGACACTCCTAGACGACCTTTGAATACATTATCCAGAATTGAATAATCGGTAATTCCATCCATATAAATGTCAACATCAATATCTGAACCGTCTGAGTCGTCAACCTCGTAAAAAATGTTTGATTCGATTATATGATTCCCCCTTGTACTGCCTGCTGCGCGGATGCCATATCCATTACCTCTAAACTCATTATTATTAGTAATTGAACTAGGTTCTCCTCGCTGAAAGTGCGTCAATGCAACATCTACCTCCCCGCCATGAAATTCATTTTCTTGTATATCAAATGATCCGCCAATAGAACTCACACATTCTTTTTCGATCTCAAAAAACTTGCTTTCTTTTATTTCTATATTAAGACCGTTGAAAGTTTTAACTCCATATTGACCTCCATTTTGAACACAATTTTCTATGATACTATTATTGTTCGATGGAAAACGAGAAAGTGTGTGTAATAATCCGTCAACATTATTAAAGTTTGTATGGTAAGATTTAATTTTACCAGGTGGTTCGAGCGCGAAAAAACCAGAGTGTAAAGCAGTCACCACAAATCCATCAACATCCTCTATTGTTGCAGTTAAAAATTCTACATCATACCCATCTGGATTTCTCCCTTCGACAAAGATTCCATTCCATTTACCTCTTTCTGTTTCAGAAATATCACACCCTCTAATACTACTATTTATCACCTCTAATTTACCTCCTTCCATCACATTTATTGTCGTTCCTTCGGCCATTATTACTTCGACACCATCAAAGGTTAATTTTCCACCAGGATATATTGTTATATCTTTATGTATTTCTGTAGTTAATTCAACATAACGCTCTTCATATATATCGTATCCTGGGAACCATAAAGGACGCTCTCTTGAATTTAAAATATAATTCATTCTCGATACTTGCTTTTCTGTAAACTCGCTAAAACAATTTTGAACTACGCCCATATAGTTACGAACTGGATAAGGCTCTGTAGGAAATGTATCAGAAGGATTACATGGACTATTAAAGCACATTGCGTTTGGGAAGACAATTTCATCACAATCTACAACATTAAACGAAAAATTGGGTCTTACAGGAGCCGTATCGCTTACAAAGTCACCAGTGGTGCATGCATCAGATGGACCTTCTCCACAGGAATCTTCGCACGTACCTTGAAAAGTACCTGGTCCTTCTAAATGACGAAGTCCTAAATAATGTCCAATTTCATGTACAGCAACTTCAGTATTAAAATGATCTACATCTATAACAATTCCATGAGCCAAAGCAATAGGTGGAGATGCATACCCTAAAACACGATCGGGAAGTAAAACAACACCGTTTACTGCAGTAAAAATATCTTGTACAAGAATAATATTGAAATAGTCCGTTGTATTCCAATTATAAGTATTTCCTGGTTCCAACGAATTTGGATCAGCTAATGGAAATGTTCCAATTTTTGGGAATGCAAGATCATTGTCTATAAAATATTCAATACCAGTAGTGCAGCCCCCATCTGGGTCAACCTTTGCTAAAATTAATTCAATTCCATATGATTCTAATGCATCATTAACTGATGAAACTACACCTTCAATTTCGTCTTCCGTTATAGGGTCAGTTAAAGCATTATCATGACTTAATACATGAATAACTGTAGGTAAATAATATATTATTTCTTCAGGTTCATCTTCCAAACACATATTCAAGCCACTTTGCGCTTGCTGACTTGCACTTTGTGGTATTATACCACACCAATGAGATTGCGCAAAAAGCATATTAGTTAAACAGAGACATAATGCAAGAATTAGACAGTGAAACTAATAGGCAGTGTATTTTTTCATAGTTTTTGTTTTTTTTATATATGTATCAATCGGTTCGCTATTCTATTTGCAATTTAATCATCAAGCAATGCAATTCCAAAAATAATTTAGATTTTGTATTAAAAAGAAGTTAAATTTTAGCAGTGACCAGCGCCAACATTCAAATTCCAGATGAAATTAGTTAGTCGTGTAGTAAAGACTGAGCTTAAAATACTCGCAGGATATTTCAACAATTTTTCTTCCATAAAAGCATCCACTAACGATTGTCCATAGGTGCTCCCTCTTTAGATATAGAAGGGTTTCTTTTCGACTCTGCCATTATTCTAATACACCACTACCCTTTTTGGAAAATCGTAGATGACTGGCTAGATGAAGTAGAAGAAGAACACTTTATGGAAATCGTCCCCGTACTCCGACGAACCTTCGCAGAATTTTCTCCGTAAGCACCCACCAATTACCCTTTTAAATTTTTAGTTTTTCAGCAGTATCTTTATCCAATCTATGTGGGAGCCAATTAATAGCCTTATCATCTACCTTATTGTTGGCTATTTTTTTCGATACCCATGTGAGATATTTTTCTGGATTGATGTTGTTTTTAAGACATGTATTAACAAAGCTATAGCCAATGGCAAGTTGATAAGCACCGTGTTCTGAGCCAGCAAACAAGTAGTTTTTTCTTCCTAGAGCTAATGGTCTGATAGTATTTTCGACCAAATTATTATCAATCTCTAGTGCACCATTATAGCAATAGGCTATCAGGCCAGTCCATCTCTTTCGTGTATAGGTAATGGCTTTAGCCAATCTATCATTTGGCAAGATTGCCATGTTGTTACATTGCTTATCTAACCATTCTTTAAATTGCTCTAGTATAGGAAGTGATTTTTCTATTCGTTGCTCCTGTCTTTGTTCATAAGTTAATTTCTTTTCTCGAAACTGTCTTTCTAGATCGTATAATTGTTGATAAAACCATAAGGCTTGTTCACATAATTTTGGGTGTTCTTTTTTATCTAATGCCTCTTTGAACTTTCTGCGAGAGTGTGCAGCACAAAATACTTGATGTATTTGTTTATCGGCTGCTACATTGTCATATACTGCATATCCATCACATTGTAGATAGTTTCCATTGAAGGATGCTAAAAATTGATCCGCACTTGTTTGAGACCTTGATGAATCATAGTGAAACAATACCGCTTTGGATGATGGACTGTGAGCCACCCACATATAACCTCTATGCGTACTGCCTACTTTATTGTTTTTTATAACTTTTATGCTGCTCTCATCGACTTGCAGATAGTTTTGACTCATTACTTCATCTACAAACAAATGATATAGGGGCATTAAAGCATCTAGACCTTTGCTATACCAGCCATCTATTGTAGTTGTTTTTATAAAGTCCAAACCCATCTGTCTAAACTTTTTGGTCTGTCTATACAATGGAGTGTGATGCTGTATCTTTTCATTTATCAAATGAGCTAACACGGATTCGTCTACCATCCCTTTTGGTATAATTCTCGGCTCTACAGGCACTTGCTTAATGCTCACTTGACCTTGATCATCTTCTACTTTACAACGATAGCGCACCGTTTGTTTTACTTTGAACATCGCTTGTTGGCAAACTAATATCTCAGTAACATCTTTACCAATCACTTTAGCAGTTTGCGCATCTAATCCTTCAGGGTATATTTCTTGTACTTCTCTCTCTAGGTGAGATGGAAATTTATTGCGCTTAACTAGTTTTTGTTTCTTCTTAGATTTAGCGGCAGAGTTGGGTTTTACTTCAACTTGCTCAACAACTTCTGCTTCGGTTGCTTCTGCTTCATCATTAAACAGTTTCCCTTGGTCTGGATTGTTTTGACTAACATAACGCTCTCGTTTTGCGCCATACACTAATTTGCGAAACTGATCTAATTGAAAGCGTAATTCTTCTATCAGTCTTGATTGCTCTGATATTTGTTTCTGTTGTTCTTCGATTAGTTTTTGTTGCTCCTCATTTTGTTTTTGAAGAGCTATTATCAGCGCATCTTTTTGTGATATTTCTATGTCTTTAACTGTATTAGCCACAGTTACAAGATACTCATATTAACTCTTTTTTGAAAGTGAATAGCGTTTTCTTTTTACTATCTGCGAAGTATTTATCCCTCTCAAAATCAACAACAATTTTTCATAGCATATCTCATGACTCGATGTTGTTCTTGGGTGTTCGTAAGTCCCTTTTGACAATCTCTTAAAGTACAAGGATAAACCATCTCCTTCCCACATCAGCATCTTTAAGTGAGTTCTTCTCTTGTTGATAAAAACAAATCCTGCACCACTTAATAAGGATAGTTTCATCTCTGACCTTACTATGCCTGATAAAGTATTGAAGCTCTTTCTCATATCACAAGGCTTGTTGTATAAATAATAGGTGCGACTTTGCTCAAACATGACTTAGTGTTTTTAGTAAATCACTTGTCAATCTTTGATCCATTTGTATCATCACTCCATTAGGTAATACAATCTTTGTTCTACCTGAATAATTATCTTCTATTCTTGTAAAGGAATCGCTAAAATCTGATTTCTTAGAACTGCCATAACTTTTTGTCCAATTCAAAAAACTAGCGTAGCATAAGGTATTGCATATGCTGAACTGCTTGCGCGATTGATTGCTCCGCTCCCATTTCAATACTAGTTCTCGTTTTTGCTCTTCACTGTAACGCATATCTTTTTTTTTGCGCTAAGGTATTTGCATTTTTTGATCACTCCAACACGGGGTTTAGTGGGTGCTTACCAAACAAATATAGACAAGAATACAATACACTATAGTTTCGACCCTGAAGATTCACGTTTTGCCATGGATATCCCCTTTGAACTTGATGTAATAGAGAGTATAATTGGAAATGATTCCTACTCAAATTACATTTATTCCATTAATGAATTACGTGAAATATTAAAAGTAAAACAAGTAACAAGAGAGTCTATTTTATTAAAAATCATTTACTCGAACATAATAACTAATTTAGAAACGTATTTATTTGACTTGGCTATCAACCTAGTAAATTCAGATAAAAATTCCTTAAGAAAAGTAGTTGAAAATTATGGGTTATTCAACAATACTAAAGTTGCAAAAAATGATATTTTTACCGAATATGAAGCTATAAAGGATTCAGTTATTTCTGAACTTCAAAAAAAGAGCTTCCATAATTTAAGCACTGTAGTACCATTGTTTAAAAAAGGTTTCAATATCGATTTTTCAAAGAAAATAAATGGCTTGTATAGAGCCGTAGAAATTAGACATGATATTGTACATAGAAATGGTATGGACTTTAAAGGGAATACTCATAATATATCAACTTCGGATATAAAGACTCTTATTTTAAAAACAAATGAGCTTGTTGATTATGTTAATCGAGAATTTGAAAAATTGGAGATTAAAATATCTTCTAAATAGCAACTATCTTAATTCATAGTACTATTCAATATATTAGGCTTTTAACTTTATCAGACACTATAATGAGTACCTTTAATTATTCTTTATACTCAAGGAGAGTAAAATGCAATTATTAGAGGAATCATCCTACAAGATTTCTTACAACTTCTAACTTGTAATCTCTAAATTCTTGCTCACTACTTTTCCTCGTCTTATAGTACTGTTCTTCAGATTCGGGAAGATGCGGAAAAATGAGACTAAATATATCATACAAAAAGACCTTTTTACTTGCTATAGAACTATTTCCTTCTAGTTCAAAATCGTTATAGATACCATTAAAGATCGTCTTCCTAATTTTACTGGTCTTCTCACTCGATAAAATCATAATTTCGTCAAAGGGTTCTTTATCCCTTTTCAGGATAGAGCTAAGGATATTGAAACCGCCAAATAGAATCATTGCTTTTCTTGATAGTTGAGATAAAATGTCTTCTATTTCTGGAGTATTATGAAGAGTTACACGTTTTTTTTGCCCCATGTTTAAAGTGAATGAAGTTGTATTTGATAATTGAGTGTCTAATATTCTTCTACAATTCTCAACTTCTTTTTTAAGGCCTTCTTTTGATATGGTCTTAAATTCTTGTAAATCATCATTCATTTGAGAGAAGTACAAGTCAAAATTTTCACATAAATCCCATATAAAGAATCTCATTTTAAGTAAAAGTTTTTCCTTCTTACTATCTAAGAATTGAGAATCGATTTTATTAAAAACTAGATTTAAGCTTTCTGAATGGGAAACTACAAATTGAAAGAGAAGAAATCCTGTGCGGTAAATTTCCCATGTTTCAAAATCATACTCACGCCATTTTATAAAATAAGTGAGTGTTATTTTTGAGAACTCTTTTTCATTAGCAGAAAGATGCTCATTGGTTTCTATTTCAAGTAATAGCTGCTTGAAAATATTATTCCTTTCCTTCTCTTCTGTTGTGACATTATCAATGGCATCTTGAAGAACTTTCTTTCTATATAAAACTGTTAAGTCTATCAATTTGCTTTACTTTATTTTCATCTGTGATTTTTGCATAAATCTGAGTTGTTTTTAGATCTTTATGACCAAGCATATTACTAACAACTTCCAACGGAACATCATTTGATAGAGTTACTGTAGTAGCAAAAGTATGTCGCGCGATATGATGTGAAATATTCTTAGTTACCCCTGCCAATCCAGCAACGACTTTGATGTAATCATTAAATTTTTGATTGGATATCTTCGGAATTATCTTTTTAGTTGATTTTCTTAAATGTTCGTACTTATTATATATTTCAATCGCTGGTTTTAAAAGTGGTAATCTAACCATCTGTTTTGTTTTTGCTTGTTCAAAAGTTAACCAATGATTATTATCTGAGTCAATCGAGATATTATCACTTCTTAGATTTTGAGCATCATTAAATCTAAGTCCAGTATAACAGGAAAATAAGAATATATCTCTAACCCTATCAAATCGTTCATTATTAGCAAGTTCAACCTTGTTAAAGGCAATCAATTCATCTTTGGTAAGAAACTCTCGATTTGTCTTAATATCTTTCAATTTGAAATTAGAATATGGGCTTATACTTAGAATCTCTTTTTTTACGGCAGCATTGAGAACTACTTTTAAAAGCTTGTGATGGTTATTGATAGTATTTCTTCCAATCAATTTTTGAGTTCTAGCATCGACAATATTAGTAGCTAAATACATATCAAAGGCTTGGATCTTTTCTAAATCATAATCCTGAATCATTATTGTTTTAGAATTGATGGATTCTAAGAAATTTGTAAAATATCTCCTAGTTGTTTTGTATTTGCTTATTCTAGATTTCCCATAATCTTCTTTTAACTGCGATATATGTTCAATAAATAAGTCCATATGGTCAAGGAAAGTGATTTTCTTCCCACTTGATTGATCTTTGTATTTAGCCTTTAGGATTTTAGCAGATATGTTCTTGTTTTGATACTCTAGCTCTCTCTTAATCTCAAAAATTTTACTCTCGATAAAATTTAGGTATTCTTTGATTCTATTTGATCGGACTAATGGAGCGCCATTTTTATTGTCCCATTTTTTAGGTTGGCAAAATTCATCAGTCGCAAACTCTGCCTTTTTTCGCCTCATTGTTATTCGACAGTAAATAGGAGACCCTTTTAATGGGACATTAACTCGTTCATTTAGAAAGAATTTTACGGTGCAGTTGCTTTTTTGCATAAGTGAAACATGAGATTAAGTGATACATTACTGACACTAAAATACAAGAAAAGCGAAACAAATGAAACAGGAGTAAAAAAGAAAAGGCCTTAACTCGTTGATTTGAAACGAATTAAAACCTTTTGAAAAATAATTTGTGGTCCCACAAGGACTCGAACCTTGGACCACCTGATTATGAGTCAGGTGCTCTAACCAACTGAGCTATAGGACCCGCTTTTTATAAAGCTGCGCAAAGGTAAGGAATACATATTCTTATTGCAAGGCTAAATATACTT
>CAKZVJ010000206.1 GCA_937923345.1 uncultured Saprospiraceae bacterium | reverse complement strand
AGTGGTAAGCCTATGTTGGCTCTGATTCCTGCCTTTGCCATTTTACTTCTAGTACTATCCTTCAATTTAGTGGGCAATGGTTTGCGCGATGCGCTCGATGTGAAAGATTGATTTTTAGTGGAGAGCAATTCAGTGGTGAGTGGAAAATGGAGAGTTGAAAGTGGAGAGTTGAGAATGATGAATGATGAATGATGAATGATGAATGAAAAAATTGGTCATTGATCATTGAAAATTGTTAATTGGTCATTGAAAATTGGTCATTGAAAATTGGTCATTGAAAATTGATCCTAGCGTTTATCATTTATCATTTATAATTATTCAAAGGGCAGCTTATCCCGCTATCCGCTTGTACGCCTGTCACTGATATACCGTTCGTCATAGTCGTAGTACTGTATTCGCTCGCTCGCTCATCCAGCTCTACTCCTTGACTCACAAACATATCAGCACCACTTGTATCGCTTCTATCGGGGCTGCGGAGAATGATGAATGAAAAAATTGTTAATTGATCATTGAAAATTGATTTTAGCGTTTATAATTATTTTTTTAACAATTTGGGTATAGTAAATGCTAGGTTGATTCGATAGATATTGACATCCATTACGGGGTCTAGATTGAGTGATTCTTGCCTCCAGAGAGCCGCGCTTAGACTTAGGGTATCATTAAATTTGTATTGGATACCTGGTATATATCGGAGGCGTTCTATTTGTAATTCCCCATTGAGTCCCCACCACAATTCTATTCCGACAAAGGGTTGCAACTTTCCCCAGGCGGTATATTTAATGGCTTGATAGTATCGAATAAAATCTGGATCGGTACGATTTTCTATATCAAAGGCCTGATGCCAGCGTAGCCTGTGTGACCAGGCAATATCTTTGAGCTTATGACTATAGGTCACTTCTGGCCAAAAAAATTGACGATTAATTCCTCCAGGTAAAAACCAGGTTCTCCCCAATACTTGAAAGCTCCAGTTGGCGTTGATCTTTTTCTTGAATGCATAGTCTAAAGAAAAATTTTGGTACGCACTAAAATCTTCATTCAAGCGAAGAATTGGTGTAAAAGAAGCAGTCCAATCATTTTTTATCTCTGTACGAGCAGATAAGGACAGCCAAGCAATATTATCATCTCCTTGTGCCTGTGAAACAGAAAAAGTGAAAAGAAAAATTATTATTAAGAAGTAATTATATCTAAGGTCGACAGTATTCATCATTATTATATTTGGTACAAAAATGATGATTTATTGACTACCTTCCAAAGCCAATAGAATTTATAATTGGAAAAAAATAGTCGCTCTCAAATGACAGACTATTTTGGGAAGACCTTTACGCTTCGGGTAATAACGTCCTTAGAATCTTTTGATTTAATTGTTTCTACCTTTTGGTCAGCAAATCCTTCATGATCTGCTTTTGAACGCTCTCCCAATCGGGCAATCACAAAAGACATAATCGCTGCGAGGAGTATAGCTTTGAAAATGTTGAGCATATTATATCTAAATGTAAAAAATGAATCGATTCGTATCGATATTAAAACGCTTCCTCCTTCATTAAATGAGTTAACGGAAATCCAATTTGTGTTAAGTAATATTTAAATCTGCCATCTGAGAATCAAAGAACCATTTTCAATGTACAATTCTCAACTCTAAATTCTCAACTCTAAATTCTCCACTCTCAATTCTCCACTCTCAACTCTCCACTTTCAATTCTCAATTCTCAACTTAAATATCTTTATGCCGTTCCCAATAGTTTTGGTCTTCGATACCGTCGAGGATATTGAGGTAGCTACGGTATCTGTACTCGCTAATACTGCCTTCCTCAAGGGCTGCTTTGACGGCACACTTAGGCTCTTCACGATGGGTGCAATCAGAAAATTTGCAACCCGCGCTCAGCACAAACAGCTCCCGAAAATTGTGCGCCACGTCCATGGGTTCAAGATTGTTGAAGGAAAGAGATTTGATACCAGGAGTATCTATCAGATAACCACCAAAGGACAAAGTGAACATCTCTGCAAAGGTGGTGGTATGTTGGCCTTTGCCAGTATAGTCTGAAATATCACCTATACGGGTGTCGATACTGGCATCAATAGCATTGACCAAAGTAGACTTTCCTACCCCAGACTGCCCACAAACCATGGTCGTTTTATCCTTAAGTAGTTGGCGCACTTCTTCTACCCCCTCGTTATCAGTGGCCGATGTAAGTAGGGTTGAATACCCAATGCTCTCGTATACTGTTTTGATGTATTCAAATAAATCGTGGTCTTCTTCGTTCATCAAATCAGACTTGTTGATGATGATGGTCACAGGAATATCCTGTGGCTCCGTCATCAGCAAAAACCGGTCAATAAAGCCCTGCTTCAAGCTGGGATTTACGATGGTGACAACAAGTATTGCTTGGTCGATATTGGCAGAAAGTAAATGCAGCAAATGTTTTTTGCGAGGGGATTGTCTGACCACATAATTTCTGCGATGAGCAATCTTGACGATGTTACCTACCTTAGTTTCTTCTTCGATAAAATTGACCGAGACTTGATCTCCCACGGCAACAGGGTTCGTCAACTTGAGCTTTCCAATTCGAAATTTACCCACGATACGACAGGGTAAAATCTCCCCATTTTCCAATCGGACATCATACCAAACTCCTGTAGACTTTATCACTATTCCTGAGACCATATATTCATTAATCTTTGCTGTAAGATAGCATAATAAAAAAGCCTGAGCAATAAGTATTGCCCAGGCTTTCTCATTAGATATTATAATGCGTCAACTATGACTTAGCTGCATTTAAGTTGATCACGATAGCTACCTCATCATGGATAAGCTTATCTTTTGCAGTGTTTATAATTCCAGACTTGTAATTGATTCCCCATTTAGTACGGTTTATCGTGAAAGCTGGAGTTACAGCAGATACCTTACCTGCTCCCATTGCGATATTGGCATCGAAAGTAACACTTTGTACTTTGTCTTTCAACTTCAAGTCACCTGTCAAAGAATGCGTTACACCTTCCTTACCTGTCACTGGTTTTGCACTGGTCAAAGTAAACGTACCTGTAGGATATTTAGCTACTTCAAAAAAGTCGCCTGCGCTGAGGTGACCTTCTAAATCTTCTTTCCCTTTTCCAGGTTCTAAATCGGTAACTTGATTTGATGTCATATCAATAGTAAAGTTACCCGCTTCGATGTTGCCGTCGTTCACTTTCAACTCTCCTTTAGAGACCTTCAACTTGCCCATGTGCTTTCCTGTAGGCTTGGAACCAGTCCATGTAACTGTACTGTTAGCACCGACTGTATAGGTCTCTGCCCCTGCAGTGGCCTTTGCTGCCATTTCTTTTGCTGCTCCGGTGACTGCTTTTGCCCCTTCTGGTGCTTTATTGCAAGAAGTCAATACTATTCCTACCGCGAGAAAAGCTATTAAATAAATAAGATTTTTCATGTTTTTGATACTTTTATTTGAAAATATATGATTTTAAACGAATTTATGTTGAGAACAAGAACAAACAAACAATAACAAGGTTTCTGTATATGTTAAATATTTTGAAAATAAGGAACGCCTTAAATCTACCTACCGTTACTTATATGCAGTTAATTCCTAATTGGTTATTAGTTCTAAACTTTTATATCTACATTTATTGCAATATATAAAGCTTTACATTTCTATAATTTGGCACAAATATAGAAATATCCAATTGGTAACTTAGTAAATTTAGATTATGAAAAATTTATTGATAGCCTTGATGTTCGCATTACCAATGTTGGCTTTCACTGACTACGAGTCAGAAATAACAAAAGCCATTGGGAGCGGGGATATTGAAACCTTGTCAAAGTACTTCGATGAATCAGTAGAAATCTGCATTCTTGAATTAGAAGACTTGTTAGATAAGAATGAAGCTAAATCAGAGATCAAGACTTTCTTTGAAGCGAATAATCCTAAGTCCTTTCAAGTAGTACACGACGGAACCTCCAAAGGACAAGACAGTAAATATTTCATCGGAGATCTGAATACGAGCAAAGCGATGTTTAGAGTCTATGTATATATGAAAAGCACGAGCGACTCTTACTTGATCCAAGAGATTCGATTCGAAAAGAAATAGAAAAACGATGAAAACGTTTTATGGGTGTATAAATTAATTTTTATACGCCCTTATTTTTTTCCAACACCCCAATACTAAACAAAGCAAAGTCATACTTCACTGGATCAGTTGCGTCGTACCTTTTTAGTGTATTCGTTAACTCTACCACCGTTTGAAAATCGTTTTGCTTTCTTTCTATCAAATCAAATCTTCGGGCGACCCTTTCTACATGTACGTCCAAGGGCATCAGTAACTGATCCGGTCGAATTTTTTTCCAGATTCCAAAATCCACCCCAGAGGTATCTTTCCTCACCATCCATCTTAGAAACATATTCAGCCTCTTGCAACGCGATTTTCTGGCTGGCGTAGCTACATGCTTACGGGTTCTATGCGGGGCATTTTCATGATTGAAAAATTCATCGTGAAATCCAATCAATCCATTTCCTACATGCTCGTCTTCCACCTTCATATTCTTAACGAAAGCCTCTTCTAAGGAATCATGCTCCCGATAGTAGCGCTGAAAAAAATCTAAAAAATACAAGGTATCCGTATAGTTAAAAGTGCGATGCTTGAAAGAGGCAAATCGTTCACGCTCTTTTTCAGAGTGGTGTAAAATAAAATGGTAAGGATTGCCATCCATCAGCTCTATTAGCTCCATAGACTTGTTGATAATCGTGACTCTTTGCCCCCAAGCTAACATAGCTGACCAAAACCCCATGATCTCGATGTCTTGAGGCTTTGTAAATAAATGTGGAATACTGATAGGATCAGCGGCAATGAAATCCGGATGATTGTACTGCTTCACCAATTCATCAAAATACGCTTTTAAATCTTGCACTTTCCTCTATTGAATGAATAGTTAAATAATTTGAAGCTAAAAATACCACGCTTGCTTACACTGCATCCCTTATCAGATATATAAAATTATGCATATATGACCCTTATAAGGCATTTGCTCAATAAAGAAAAGTAAATTACAATGATTTGCTAACTATTGTAGTTATGTTTTCTATATTTGGATACTATTAAATCGTACTCTATACCCATTTTATGACAGCCACTTTAACTTACACTGCCTTTCTTGCTATCATTTATATAGCGCGTAAAATGGATTCTGCCACCTAATATCACCTTTTCAATACCCTTTTCGCTCCTCTTTTAGGCTATCCATCATGTAA
The DNA here is from genome assembly GCA_937923345.1 of uncultured Saprospiraceae bacterium. Lineage (GTDB taxonomy): Bacteria > Bacteroidota > Bacteroidia > Chitinophagales > Saprospiraceae > JALZVN01. Next base: position 1,063 of record CAKZVJ010000206.1, on the reverse strand, counting down.
GCCGTATATTTACCATTATGATTAAGTACCTCATCCTAGCAGCGGTAATATACTTTATATACAAGTTCAGTTCTGCTCCCAAGATCAGCTCTACAAGCACAGAAAAAGAAAAAGAGAGTGAAGAATACACCGATTATGAAGAAATCGAATAACATTGGTGCTTGGGTACTAGAAAAAAATAATCAATTTATAGCATTCAATAAGCCAACCGGCATTCCTGTCCAAGATGATAAAACGGGCGACACCAGCCTATTGCGTTTAGCAGAAATATACACCAAAAAGAAACTGTTCCTTTGCAATCGAATCGATCGACCAGCCAGCGGCATCGTACTCTTTGCTAAAAATAAGACCAGCCTAGAGCTTATCAACAAGCAGTTTCAATTCCGAACCATAGACAAGACCTATCTGTGTGTTGTAGAAGCTAAGCCACCCAAAGCATCGGACACCCTAATCAACTGGATGGAGAAAAATGGCAAGGTCAACAAATCCTTTATCGTTCCAGAGAAAACGGACAAAGCTACGGAAGCAAAATTGACATACCGACTAGTCGGCAGCAGCGATAGATACCATCTTGTAGAAATAAAACTGCATACCGGTAAGCATCACCAAATCCGTTGCCAGATGGCCAGCATTGGCAGTATCATCAAAGGAGATGTGAAGTACGGCGCTAGAAGAAACAACAAAGATAAGTCCATTCATCTTCATGCGTGGAAGACGGTTGTCACCCACCCTATATCTAAAAAGAAAATAGCATTAGAAGCTGCTATCCCTGAAGAAAATCTCTGGCGCTTTTTTGTAGATGAATTTTTGGGATAAAGACCTTAGCCTCTACCCCATTTTTTTTGATTACAAAAAACAATCATCGCTCGTATTAAAAATTGCGTATGAACCGTATCGAAAATTGCGCATTGAAAATTGATCATTGAGCCCACTCCGGAAAGTAGCGGATTGCAAAAAATGTTCTATTTTGGATGAGATTTTTTAATTTCGAAATTTAGTGATGCCTGAGCATCAGTGGATTGAGAAAATGAAAAATATCGCCAAAAGAGTCATTTTGTGGTTT
>CAKZVJ010000205.1 GCA_937923345.1 uncultured Saprospiraceae bacterium | reverse complement strand
AAGCGTACGGTCTTGTATGGGTATCAAGATTTTGCAGATGGTATAGATGAGGCACAAGCGCTAAATGATATACTAATGGAGAATAATCGAATGGGGCTGCAGTATATTTCTGACTCTGATGCGCGTCCTATTGGTGGTGCCCATCCGTATGCACACTTGTGGGATAATGGAGAAAGCGCGATTGAGGAATTTGATCGAATAAGTGCAGTCCGCAAAAAAGCATTGCAACAGTTTGGTGAGCGAAATATCCCTGTCAATACGCCTATGGCTAGCCTCGAGGAAGTACTGGTGCCGATATATCTTTCTCATCGATTTCAAATGGAGGCGGTCACGAAATTGATAGGTGGAGTAGAGTATGCATATACCATGCGCGGTGATGGACAGGATGATGCTAAAGTGGTCGACGATGCTGTGCAACAAAAAGCGATTGCTACACTAGCTAAAAGTTTGGAGCCGAGCTTTTTACTTATGCCCAAAAACGTTTTGGATGTGATACCTCCTAAACCCATTGGGTACGGGCGAACGCGTGAAAGTTTTCAAAGTAGAACTGGAGTAGCTTTTGATCCATTGGCCGCGGCGGAAAGTGTTGCCTATGCAACTATAAAAGCGATCTTGCATCCGCATCGGGTGAATCGCGTTTTGCAGCATCAATCTACAGGCAAAAGTAGTCTGACATTTCAGTCTATGCTAGATCAATTGATGATGCAATCCTTTAAGCAAGAAGGGAGCTCCTATGAAGCCGCGCTACAGAGAATATGTGATCAATTGTTTTTAGATCAACTGATGAGCTTGGCAATGGATGAGGCCTCATCTGTTCAGACCCAAGGGCAAGCCCACTTGGCGCTTGCTGAGTGTATGAAAGAGTTGAAGACAATGGCTGCTAGCACGAATGAAAGAAAGGCGCATCTGCTCTTGGCTACTAGTAAAATCAATCAATTTCTAGATGATCCATCTGAATGGAAGGGGACAATATCTGTAAGTATGCCTGCCGGTTCGCCTATTGGCTGCGGCCACGTTGGACACTAGGATTGACGTAAATGACTTAATATCTCCTGATTGTCGATTCCAAAATGATAAATACAAGCAAATAGCTATTTTTCTGACAAAAAAAGGATCATATATATAATAAAGCACAATATTTAATTTTAGCTTTGAGCTCATTTAAACTAAAAATTATGAAAAAAGCATTTTACACTCTATTAATTTTATTCACTTTTAGCCTTGGGTTTCAGTTAAATCAGCTAAATGCTCAATGCACAGATTTTGTGGCAGGACCATTCGTTGATTTTAATAATGCATTTGGCGGAGCTCCTTGTGACGATGGTTCAGGGTGTGCTTTTAACGAAATCGATGGATTTGAAGTATTTGCATCTGAATCATATCTAATTAATAATTTTATAGCTGGAGGAGAATATGCATTTAGCATATGCAATGGGCCCAATGCAGGGACTTGGGTGCCTGATTTTACTATCCAAGCACCGAGTGGTGCTATAGATGCATTTGGACCTGGTGATGGAGATGGTTGTACAATTTCTTGGACTGCTTCTGAAGATGGAGCATATACCATTATTATTAATCAGCAAAAAAATTGTGGTGGCGGGCCAAATACATCTACCAATAATGGTTTTCCTGCAATCACATGCACAAATGCTCCATGTGGTGAAGCCCCACCATGTAGTGCAGGTACATTAACAACTGTTGGAGATGTAGCTGTTTGTGATGCTACAGGAACTTTTGATTTAGCGGTAGAAATGGACACGATTCCTACAGATGGTGGATATGCATGGGGAATTAGTGATGTTTTAGGAGGTACTGGTGGTTTGGCTGGTGGTTTTTCTCTTACAAATTCAAACCCTATATCCACTTTTGATGCGGATTTGAATGGTGTTTTATCGTCGAATAACTTACCTCCTTTAACTGGTGCGTGGGTATTTAGAGGAATCACTATTGATGCTGCTGGAAATGCTTGTTCATTAACTGCGGATTCTCTAATAGTTCGTTTCGGAACTGAAAGCCCAGCAATCACTGAAATCACGCTAAGTGGAAGTGGAGAGCTGACTGTGAATGCTACAGGAGGTGTAGAGCCTTATTCCTATTTATGGGATGATCCTGCAGCACAGACTACGCAGACAGCAGTAGGCTTAGATGCGGGTATCGTGTACACTGTTATCGTAGTAGATGCAAACGGTTGTTTAGTTTCAGGAGAATCTGAAGCAACAGTGAGTACCAATTCGATTTCTTCATTGAATGCGCATAGCATAGTTCCTAATCCAAATAATGGATCTTTTTCTGTTCAATTGAATTTTGACAACAGTGAGTTTGTTGAAGTAGAAGTATTGGACATCACAGGAAGAATCGTTGAAACTGCAAATAGAGAATTGACTTCTGGAAACTTTGATTTTAACTTAGAGAATACGGCTGAAGGAGTTTATTTTGTGAGAATCATAGCTGGTGAAGAATCCATCACGCAAAGAATCATAGTAAGTAAGTAAGTAATCTGAAATAATAAATATACTATTTCTACAATCCGCTTGTGCTTAAATTAGTGCAAGCGGATTTTTAGTGTAATAATTATGACTCATGGCTACAATTGTAATATTAATGACGTTAATTCAGACAAATTTTAAGTGATATATTGTACCAACAATTCAATTTTTTTTCTTCAAAATTTACGGATTCTATTTGTGTTTAGATAATCTTAACATATAGTGACGCGCTAGAAAAGGACATATTTTGATTTATAGCAGGCCTAATATGTCACCTTTTATCAAATAAAATAGGAGTCTAGGAAATATTATTTTGTAAGTGCTTTTTCATCAAGCGAGTATGCTTTACATTTAAATATTATAGAAAAGAATGTCACAAAAAAAGCATGTCCCATAACGTCACAATTTTGCTTTTTATTGAGATTTTTCGTTTTGCAAATAAGTGAAATTCACAAGGTATAATTATAATCCTTAAAAATTTCACAAAGATGAAGAAGTTTAGTTTTGTTCTTTTTGTATTCTTTTTGACCATATTTCAACTGGAAGCACAAGTTGGTATCGGAACCAAAGCTCCACAAGGAGCTCTTGAGATTAAATCTATTAATGGTGGTCTCACACTGCCACGTATGAATACTGTACAAAGAAATGCTCTGGGCTCGAGTGGACGTGTTAGAGGTACGATAATATACAATCTAGATGGAGATTGCATTGAACGTTTTGATGGGACAAATTGGAATAAGGTATCTGAAGTAAGTTGGGGAAATATCCTTAATGTCCCAAGTGAATTTTTAGACGGTGATGATGTGAATGATGCGGATAGCAATCCAACTAATGAGTTGACCATAGGAGTGGCAGTAGACTCTGCAAATAACAATTTGTTTCTGCTTAATGCAGATGGAAGTCGAGTCGATATCCCAACAGATGATTTAATAGGATTGATAAATAATCAAGGTGGGATACAAACGCAATGGGGTTTAGTACAAAATATTCCTGCAGATCTTGCAGATGGAGATGATGTAAATGATGCGGATGCTAACCCGACAAATGAAATTCAAGATATCACTACAGATGGCACTTCAGGGAATATTTCTCTTTCTGATGGGTCTACTTTGATATTGAACGTATCTGATGCAGATGCTAATCCAACTAATGAATTACAAAATCTGAGCACCAATGGAAATCCAGGTAATTTGAGCCTTTCAAATGGAGGGTCCATTACTTTAAATACGAATGATGCAGATTCAGACGCTACAAATGAGTTAACAACTGGTTTACGATTTGATCCGCTTGCAAATCAATTGTATATCGTGAATGGAGATGGTAGTGAAGTGCCTATTCCGACCAATGACCTAGTTTCTTTAATTAATCAACAAGGTGGAGTAAGCCCAGATTGGGTAAATTTATTGAATATACCAGCTGACTTAGCGGACGGTGATGATGTAAATGATGCGGATGCCAATCCAACGAATGAAATACAAGATATCACTACAGATGGAACTTCTGGAAACATTTCCCTTTCTGATGGATCTACTTTAAATTTAAATGTTTCAGATGCAGATTCAGATGTGACCAATGAGTTAACTACCAATGTAAGATTGGATGCTGCTACTAATCAATTGTTTATTGTGAACGGAGATGGTAGTGAAGTGCCTATCCCAACGAATGACTTGGTCAATATTATAAATCTTCAAGGGGGGGTAAGTCCTGATTGGACGAATGTACTTAATATCCCGGCAGACCTAGCCGATGGAGATGATGTGAATGATGCAGATAGTAATCCAACGAATGAGATACAGACTATTACTACTGATGGAACTCCAGGTAACCTGACACTATCTAATGGTGGCACGATAAGTTTAAATACTCAAGATGCGGATGCAGATGCGACGAATGAAATCCAAGATATCTCAACGGATGCTACAGCGGGTAACATTACCTTATCAGATGGTTCAACTTTGACTTTGAATGTAGATGATGCGGATGCGGATGCTACGAATGAAATCCAAGATATCTCAACCGATGCTACAGCGGGAAATATTACCTTATCAGATGGCTCGACCTTGACCTTGAATGTAGACGATGAAGATGCGGATGCTACGAATGAAATCCAGGATATCTCTACGGATGCAAGTGCTGGTAACATCACCTTATCAGATGGATCTACATTGACCTTGAATGTAGACGATGCGGATGCAGATGCTACAAATGAAATCCAGGATATCTCAACCGATGCAAGCGCGGGTAACATTACCTTATCGGATGGCTCGACCTTGACTTTGAATGTAGACGATGCGGATGCAGATGCTACAAATGAAATCCAAGATATCTCTACCGATGCTACAGCGGGTAATATCACCTTATCAGATGGTTCGACTTTGACCTTGAATGTAGACGATGCGGATGCAGATGCTACAAATGAAATCCAAGATATCTCAACCGATGCTACAGCGGGTAACATCACCTTATCAGATGGCTCGACTTTGACTTTGAATGTAGATGATGCAGATGCAGACGCGACGAATGAAAT
>CAKZVJ010000204.1 GCA_937923345.1 uncultured Saprospiraceae bacterium | reverse complement strand
GATGCAGACGGAGACGGGTACGGTAATCCACTTGATTCGGTTTCTATTTGCAGAGATCTTGCTCCTGACTCTTTTGTTAGCAATAATAGCGATTGTGATGATACCAATCCAAATATCAATCCTGACGCTGATGATATTCCGAGTAATGACATTGATGAAGACTGCGATGGAATGGACTTAGTAACCTCTACCCTTCAAATTGCTAGTTTGAGGCTTAACGTTTTTCCAAATCCAACAGATGCGCTACTTACGATTGATGGTCCATTAGACGGCACTGCAGAAGCGATTTTGATAGGCATCGATGGAAGAGTGTACAGCAAAAGTATTATCAATTTCAACAATAATAAGTCCTCTCTAGACCTTCATCAACTACCCAAAGGAGTGTATTTCTTGAGAATATTGCCAGAGGGCACAGATAGGTACTTATCCACTAAAGTTGTTAAAATGTAAGTAATTAAATTTATCTTTGTAAACACCTATCTGAGCAAATAGAGCACTGATAGCGTGGATATTAGGTAATAAATATATATATTTTACGGATGTTGAAATGGGGAGTACTTGGGACAGGTGAAGTAGCTTTTGATGTTGCTTATGCTATAAATTATGTTCAGAATAACAAAGTAGTCGGAGTTGCCTCTCGGACCGCTAAGAATGCGGAGTGGTTCGCAGATAATTTACCAGATGCAAAGGCATACACGGATTTTGAAGCATTAATTCAGGATCCTAATGTAGATATTATCTATATCGCCACCCCAAACTCAACGCACTCAGCCATGATGCGAAAGTGTATTGCTGCCAAAAAGCATATCCTTTGCGAAAAACCATTTTGCCTTGACTCTAAAGAAGGGCAAGAAATAAAAGCCTTAGCCAATGCAGCTAATGTATTTTGTATGGAAGCGCTATGGACTCGATTTATTCCTGCCACAAAGCAAGTCATAAAGCAGGTTAAAAACGGTGAAATCGGATCTTTAAGATTTGTAAAAGGCAGTTTCGGCCATATTTTTTCAAAAAATAGATGCTACAGCAAAGAACTTGGCGGAGGTGTACTTTTCGACTTGGGTATGTACTTGATATCCCTCACCTACCCCGTTTTAGGCAGCCCAGATACCCAGCAATTCACACCTATAATAGGAAAAACAGGAGTAGATGAACAATCACACTTTACTTTTAGCTATAAAAGCGGTATTATTGCCTCTTTCCAATGCAGTTTTCTTAATGATTTGGAGAACACCATTGAATTTTATGGCGAAAATGGAATAATAAAATTGGGGCCTCCTTTTTATCGAACATCAAAAATTAGCTTTGATACTCAGAGTTCTCCAGATGCTGAACATAAAAAGGAAGTTCGCAAGAATCCCTACGGCTATCCTGGCCCGATGAGCCAGGCCCCCTACTACAAAGAACGATTAAAGCCAATTTTACCTTCAAAAACCAAACTTACCAGTGTTCCTTTCAAAGGAAATGGATATCATTATGAGATTGAAGAAGTCTATAATTGTATTCAAAAAGGCTGGATTGAAAGTGAAATATTACCACTTGATCATAGCATCAAGGTGGTAGATATAATGAACAAATTGTACAAAAGTGAACCTGTTATATAAGTGAGTAAGGATAGATTAAATGTTGGGATTGTAGGTTGTGGATTCGTTGTAGATTACTACATGGATACCATATTTAAGTACAAGCAATTAAACCTCGTCGGCGTTACAGATATTATCAATGAACGATCTGATAAAGTCAGCGAGCATTATAAAGTACCCGCCTTTAAAAGTGCCAAAGAACTGATTGATAAGACCGATCTTGACATCCTTATCAATCTGACAGATCCTCACAATCACTTTGAAGTAACCAAACTTGCCTTTGAAAATGGTATCCATGTCTATTCTGAAAAGCCAATCACCATGGATATTGAAGAGATCCGCGGCTTATACAAACTGGCTGGCGAAAAAAATCTATATCTGAGTACAGCCCCTTGCAATTTATTGAGTCCTGCGGCACAGACTCTACTAAAGGCGGTCAAAGGTGGCAAGATTGGTCAGGTAAGAGTAGCCTACGCAGAGATGGATGATGGCCCGGTTCATCTGATGAATCCCGAAAGATGGAAATCTAAAATGGGGGTTTCTTGGCCCATCAAAGATGAGTTTGAAGTGGGTTGTACACTGGAGCATATTGGATATGTTAGCAGCTGGTTGATTGCCATGTTCGGCAGAGTAAAAGAGATAACCGCTTATTCTGATTGCCTAGATTCGCACAAATGCCCTGGACTGATCGACCCTATCGATTCGCCAGATTTTTCTATTGCTATCCTGAAGCATGAGTCAGGTGTAGTAAGTCGAGTGACTAGCGGAATCATGGCGCCCAAAAATAGAAGCTTACAAGTAGTTGGCGACAAAGGCGTTCTAAGCGTAGAAGACACCTGGGATAATTATTGCCCCGTCAAATTTGAAGAATACACATCACTTAAATTAAAGGCCAAGCGCAAAACCTATATCTCCAAGAATCCACTTTTGAGATTGGTTTTTGGACTCCGAAAGAAGACCATCACGCCCATCAAAAGAAAGCGTTCCCTAAACCCTTTCCACAATAACATGGAGATGGATTTTTGCCTAGGGATTGCCGACTTAGCGGATGCCATCATCAACAAAACCAAACCTACCTTCGACAACGAGTTTTCTTTTCACATCAATGAGGTGAGCCTCCACACGCAGTATGCGCTCAACAAAGCAGCCATAAAATTGAGTGACGGTATCACTAGCAACAAGATTAAAATTTCTTAGAAACTACTTCTTGGAGACCTAGTATAACCACTAGTATCTCATAATACTTTTACTAATAAGTGGAGTGATTTGGGTGTGCCCCTTATATTCGTAAAAAAACGAATATAAGCGCCGGGTCGTCCGCTAGTCCGTTTCACTTCCGTCCCTAGAAAAATCGGGACCTCTCCCTACCGGTCGAGTAGCTACCACCCCTCACACAAAAAAACCAATACAATAAATTCATACCATTAATATTATAATATGCAAATTGTCCATATAATCGTCTTCAAAATTCCGCTAGCCGCTAGAAAACTTTCTGAACCTCAGTCTTGTTTTAAAAACATAAATCAAGTAATCATGAAATATTTAATTCCTAGTTTAGTAATTGCCCTATCGGTTTTCTTCATTAGCTGCACTACTAAAACTTCATCTGTAGACTCCAATGAGGCAAAAGCTGTAAAAGTAATGCATAAGCCAAACCTAGAAGGAAAGGCAAAAGCCTACTTCGCCTCAGGATGCTTCTGGTGTGTAGAAGCAGTGTATGAAAGTGTAAGAGGAGTAGAAGAATCCATTTCTGGCTATTCTGGTGGACACACAGAAAACCCTACCTACGAAAGCTCAAACACAGGAAAGACAGGTCACGCAGAAGCAGTTGAGATACATTACGATCCAGATGTAGTAAGTTTTGCTACCTTAGTCGATGTTTACTTTGGCTCTCAAAATGTAACACAAGTCAATGGACAAGGACCAGATAGAGGCCCACAGTACAGATCGATTATCTTTTACCAAAATGCGGAAGAGAAGAAAATCATCAATGACAAAATCGCCAAACTTAATAAAGAATTAGCTCCTGAAAAAGTAGCAGCGGAGGTTATGAAATTTGAAAAATTTTGGGTCGGAGAAGATTATCACCAAGATTTCGAAAAGCTTCATCCAAATCAAAGTTATATCCGAGCAGTATCTATCCCAAGACTAAAGAAATTCCAAGCAAAATATCCAGACATCTTAAAAGATCAAATGGCGCATTAAGAATTATAGAGATCTCCCTTAAATCCTCCCAATAGACAAATACTCAAATATGGCCATCAAGTTAATTCTTGGTGGCTTTTTTTGTGCCATAGGCGAAAGAGGCATTTGCATATCTCAAGTGTATAGCTAATTCCACATGGAGAACTACAGAATCAACAACAGTTTTTGTATGCAGACCATATCTCTTCCTGACCTACATCGTTCTCTGATGAATAACACCACATGATCTCTTGCAATATATTTTCTATCTTAGACTATCAAAAACAAGAGACTCATGGAAAAATATAAGGGTAAATACCGCATCCCTTCTGCTCGCGCTTCATGGAAAAACTATGCCGACAAAGGAACCTACTTCGTCTCGGTAAACACAAAATATCGCTTCCCACACTTTGGACACATCCAAAAAGGCATCATGTGTCTATCTAAAATCGGCTCTATCGCCTATAATGAATGGCTCAATACACTAACCATACGCCCAGACATGAATCTAACACTACATGCTCATGTCATCATGCCAGATCACTTCCATGCAGTACTATCTATCGGTGAGAACAAATATAACGCCCCCAGTAAAGACGCAGACCTAAGTAAAGACGCATTGCTATGCGTCTCTTTAGCTCCCCTACCTATCACCTCACCATCCTCAACACACCCTCCTACCGACAGCACCACGACAGGTACCAATGCCGAAGATGCCCCCAATAAAAACGAAGATCTTCCCAAAGACGCAAACTCCAGTAAAGATGCAAACCCCAGTAAAGACCTATTGCAATGCGTCTCTTTACCTCCCAACCCACCAACACCTCTCATCCCAGACACATCCAACACCTTCGGCCCACAACGCAAAAACCTTGCAGCAATCATGCGCGGATACAAATCTACAGTCACTGTCCAGTCCCGAAAAATAAACCCAAAATTTGGCTGGCAAACCCGCTTCTATGACATCATCGTACCTAATGAACAAGCCCTAAAAAACATCATCAGATATATAAACCACAACCCAAAAAAATGGTCAGAAAAAAACCAAAGGTAAAGACGCATTGCTATGCGTCCCCATGACCAGACACACCAAAAACCCAAGTAAAGACGCATTGCAATGTGTCTCCCCCCGACGCAGCAATGCGTCTCCCTCTGACGCAACAACCATAATGCATCTCCCCCTGACGCAACAACCATGACACCTCTCATAACAAAAACACCAAAAACCCGAGTAAAGACGCATTGAAATGCGTCTCCCCCCGACGCAGCAATGCGTCTCCCCCTGACACAACAAGTATGATGGGTCTCTCCTCTCCCAACAAGGCGAGGCGGTTCAGCCGGAAGCCCTAGAGGACAAGGGATCGGCAGCGGCACGACGAAGGGCTGCCCATTTTCGGGCAGCACGAAGGAGTATAGCAGAGAGCCCGACTCCGCGCGGAGCGCATGGAGATGGCCCCAAAACTTTTACCCGCACAACAAAAAATAAGCCTATCCGAACGACATCGAATAGGCTTATTTCTTAAATATTAGAGAAGAAGATTTAAAATTGAAACTCTTCCCGCCTCGGCAGTGGCCTCGGTTTCTTCACTAATTTGACCCACTGGATCAAATTTGCTCCGCAACGCTCATCATCCACCAAAATCATCAAAGGCTATGTTTTCCTCTGGCACACCCAACTCATCTAAAGTCTTGATCACAGACTGATTCATCATTGGAGGTCCACAGAAATAGTACTCTATTTCTTCTGGCTCTGGGTGATCTTTGAGGTACTTCTCATAAGCAACACTCATAATATATCCTTTGAATCCGTCTCCTTCATCATCGATAGTTTCTTTCTCCTTCCAGTTATCTTCCGGAAGTGGATTATCTAAGGCAACATAGAATTTGAAATTCGGAAACTCTTTCTCGATTTGTCTAAACTCATCGATATAGAAAAGTTCTCTCTTCGTCCGTCCACCATACCAGAAGGACACCTTACGATCAGTTGTCTTCAATGTGTGGAACAAATGGAATAAGTGGGAACGCAATGGAGCCATACCTGCACCACCACCGATGTATACCATCTCTTTCTTGGTAGGCTTAATAAAGAACTCACCGTATGGTCCAGAAATGGTCACCTTATCTCCTGGCTTACGAGTAAACACGTAAGAAGAACAAACCCCTGGATTGACATTCATCCAGTCATTGGCTGCTCTGTCCCATGGCGGAGTAGCGATACGTATATTCAGCATCACGATATTTCCCTCAGCAGGGTGATTGGCCATTGAATACGCTCTAAACTGCTCTTCCTCGTTGACCATCTTCAGAGGCCATAGGTTGAACTTATCCCACTCAGATTTATACTTGTCTGGACCAGCCGGATCATCTGGATGCGGTGCTATATCTATTGTACTAAAATCACATGTGATCTCAGGTACATCAATTTGTATATATCCTCCAGATTCAAAATCAAGGGTTTCTCCTTCAGGTAGTTTAACAACAAACTCCTTGATAAAAGAAGCGACACTGTGGTTACTAACGACCTCACACTCCCACTTCTTGATACCAAATATTTCTTCTGGAATCCGTATTTCCATGTCCTCTCTTACCTTTACTTGGCAAGCGAGACGTAGACCTTCCGCAGCTTCCTTACGCGTCATATGGTTCATCTCAGTAGGCAAGACATCTCCCCCACCAGAATCTACGTGGCACTCACACATCGCACAAGTTCCCCCTCCACCACAAGCAGAAGGCAAGAAAATACTCTTGGTAGATAAAGCTGAAAGCAGTGTATCACCAGGTTGCACTTCTATTGGATTGTCTTTATCTCCATTCACCACTATACTTACAGCTCCTTGTGGTACAAGACGTTTTCTTGCGGCAATTAACATGGCCGAAAGCAATAAAATTATCGACACGAAAACAAGAAGGGCAAGCCCTATTAATTGTATATCCATCAGTATTCTTTTTTTCTAATTATTATAAATCACACTACTTCGCTCCAGCTAAGGCAGACGGGTCAATCCCCATCAAACTCATAAAAGCAACTCCCATAAGTCCAGTGATAATAAATGCCATCCCTAAGCCTCTTAATGGTGCTGGTATCGCAGAGTATCTAATCTTCTCTCTAATGGCCGCTAAAGCTAGTATCGCTAAGAACCAACCAAAGCCTCCCCCTAAACCAAATGCAACAGACTCAGAAAAGTTGTATTCTCTTGCTACCATAAACAAAGATCCGCCCAAAATAGCGCAGTTCACCGTTATCAATGGTAAAAATATCCCCAATGAGTTGTACAATGATGGTGAGAACTTCTCGATGACCATCTCCACCAACTGTACCATAGAGGCAATCACAGCGATAAACAAGATAAATCTCAAGAATGTAAGATCCATACCAAAGATACCCGTGTCACTCAATAGATAGGTTGTAATCAACCAGTTGATTGGCATCGTGAATCCAAGTACAAAAATAACCGCCAACCCAAGACCAAATGCAGTCTTCACAGATTTTGATACGGCAAGGAAAGAACACATTCCTAAGAAGTAGGCCAAAACCATATTCTCAAAAAATGCTGCTTTTAGAAATATATTTATAAAACTGTCTAGTAATAACATGACTTGTGTTTTCTAATTTTAATAAAGTGGAATTATGATACGTCTACTAGTTTTGGGAATCTAGCACGCTGTATCCAAATCAAAATTCCGATGATAAACATCGCCGCTGCTGGCATCACCATCAGGTTGTTATTCACATACCAACCAAACAAGAAACTGGTCTCTGTATTGATTAGATAGTCAGGACCTGCTCCGATAATATTCAAAGCGATTGGCGTACCTGCAAACAATGTACCCTTTCCAAACAACTCTCTAAAGAAAGCGATAATCAAAAGGATAGCTCCATACCCCAATCCATTACCAATACCATCTAAGAAAGACTTCCATGGATTGTTAGCCATTGCGAATGCTTCCAAACGTCCCATTACAATACAGTTTGTAATGATCAGCCCGATGTATACCGCCAGTTGTTTGTATACCGTAAAACTAAATGCCTTTAGTGTCAGCTCGACTATGGTTACTAAGAAAGCGATAATCACCAACATGACAATCATTCTCACAGCATTAGGGATATACTTTCTCAATAGAGAAGTAATCAAACTACTGAATGCACAAACGAAAACCACTGCCACCGAAATTACCAAAGAAGGTAGAATCAATGAGGTAACTGCTAATGCAGAACAAATCCCCAATACCTGTACCGTGATCGGGTTGTTCTCGTTTAGTGGATCAATAAGTAATCTGCGTTCCTTTTTTCCAAACGAGATTCCTTCTTTTTTTTCTGCAACTGCTGTTTCAGCCATTTTTATATATTTTATCTACTAAGAAATAGATTTAGTTTATTTAATTTTTCATCAAGTACGCTTCGTAATACTTAATTCCACGTTTCATCATTTCTGTTACTCCATCTGCGGTAACTGTAGCCCCAGATAGGCCATCCACATCATGATTTGGATCTACTGCACCCCCCTTTCGAGACGTAATCGATACATAAGTACCATCCTCACCATAGATTTTCTTTCCCGCAAATGAAGCCGGATATTTAGGATTATCTTTTATCTCTGCTCCTAAACCTGGCGTCTCTCCAGCGTGGTCAAAACTTACGCCAACAATGGTGGATTTGTCTGAATATACAGCAACGTTGCCCCAGATGATATCCCATAGACCAGAGCCAATCACTGACATTACATATATTTTCTCTTTGCCTTGGTATTCAAACAAAGGCAAGATTCTATCCATCTCAGGCTTCTTTTTTTCTTTGGCAATCTCTACGTCGATTGCTCTTCCTCCTTTATATCCAGCAGCCATCACTGCCTCAGCATCCAGCACCTCCCCTTTCATATTCAAAACCTTTTGCTTGATTTTGTTATCAAAGATTTCATTCACCTGCTCTGCTGACAAATCGGCTACCATCTTTCCGCCTTCTAATTCGGATTCGAGTGTTTTAAGAATGGCTCTTTTATTAAATATCTCCTCTCCAGCCTTGGCCAGATCTTTTGTGCCTTCTCTGAATCCCGTTAGCAATAAAGCTACTACAGCGCTCAAAATCAAGACAAATGTTATCGTATATTTAGTAGTATGCATTACTATTAATTTTT
>CAKZVJ010000203.1 GCA_937923345.1 uncultured Saprospiraceae bacterium | reverse complement strand
ATCTTTTTGGATTATCAGTATCATTTGAAAAAGGAGCCCAAATTGCTGCTTCAATTTCCGAATTCACTGATAAATTATTAGCTTCTGAGCAACCAAAATGTATTGTTGTTTGATAAACATCTGCACTCGATATCGGAATGTCATGCGTAATATATAATGTGTTAGAACTGGTTCCAAAGGTAATCCACTCTGCATTATCACAGTAACCACTAGGTCCATCAATATGAGACCATTGCCAGTCTATATCATAATTAGGAATATATTTTACAACTCCAGCTTCAAATATTTGCTTTGATAACCCAGTGTAAACGTAATGTCCATTAGAATCTGTTTCATTAACCATTTTTTTACATTCATATTCTATGGTCTGGGTGCCGGATTTAACACCTCTTATAAGAACAGATTCAGGGCACATTTTTTCAAATGTCATTCTCAATTTTATTGCAGCACCACTAGCATAGGCAACTTCTTTTCTAATTGAATTTCCATCACATGACGATTGTATAAAGTGCGGGCGGGTAATTGCACCTCGCCCTTTGTCAAGATTAATGTCTATATATTCAACTCTTGCAGTTTCTATATTCTCTTCAAATGAAACTGACCTTAGGCAAACTTGGTGCTTGAAATTGTTTTGGGGGTTTGAGAATAACTTAGACTAGATGTTAAACATAACATACCAATCCATACAACGGGTTTGAAAACTGTGGTAAAACTCATAGTTACTTTTTTGGTTATTCATTTTTGACTATGTAAATAAATGTATTTTACCCTATAAATACAAATCTATTTTTAGATTTAACAAATAATCTTCTTTGCAAGCTGGGAGGATAATGAATTATCAGCCCTCCTTAATATTTTGCGAGTTCAAGTTTACCTTCATATTCATAGTCGCCAAATCAATTATTTTCCTCTTCCAATTTTTATTAGGCCTCAAAAGCAATAAAGGCATTAATTTTTTTGTGTTTTTATTTACATGCCTAAAGTAGGCTTTTGCTGTTGATTATAGACTATCATAAATTCATATTAACAAATCAATAAGCATATTATCAGCCACAAGTGCAGAGGGAATAAATGCACTACAAACTAATTTTACAGATTTTATTTAGACAGCTGGTAATTTGGTCAGTGAAAATTTGAATGATAAACCTATCTTCTCCCTAGCTCATTTCCAACTTATCCAAACTCAGCAATAATTCCGTATTAGGAAAATTTGATTTTGCTTCATTTAAGGTTTTGTAGAAGAGGACATCTTCATGAAGCTGATAATAACACAAAATTTGATTGTAATAAACATCTACTTTTAGGCCATGACTATCGGTCGAGTGCTGAAAATAATCCAAAGCCCCTTTATAGAAGCCTAGGTCGTACATGAGGCCACCTAGTTCATAAGAGAAATCATAATCCTTTTCTATGGCGTAGTGCTTGATCCAAACTTGATCTATGGTTTGTCCAAGACGTTCGCGCTGCTTGTTGGAAAGTCGCTTGGACAAGTGCTTTATCGCAGGGAGCAGGTTGATAAAAATAGCTGAGTCATAGGAACTCAATTTTATAAAACCTAGCAGCTCTGATAAGTTTACTTTTGGTAGGTTTCTATAAATTAGTTTTTTGATGCTGTTGAAGTCATCCAAATTTATTTGCTTCGAATGTTTTTGGTAGGCTTGCTCGAATTGAGGGTATGACAAAACTTGTTTGCTAAAAAAGAAACATCCTAGTTCAATGCTGAAATTTGTAGAAGGATCCAAAAAGGATATACCTCCGTTCTTAATACAGAATTGGGAAATTGCATGAAAATTGACCCACAAAGAAAAGCTTCCATGCTTCACTATGTCAGGCACCTTCATTCCTTTTAGTTCTTGGATTTCTTTGTATCCTTTATCCATGGTCAACAACAACAGACCAGCTTTCGATAGAGCTGAAATACTGGCTAGGCACTCCAAAGCAGTCTTTGGAAAAAGGACGTAAGAGTCACTCTCCAATTGTCCATACTGTTTCAGAATTTCGTTATAGATTTCATTGTCAAAAACGGGATCTTTAACTATCAATTTATGATATGTCAAGTCCAATTCTTCTAAGAGTTCCTTAGGGCTTTTATCTACTGGATTGACGATTGTGTCTAGTGCAATAGAACATTCAAAAATGGTTTTATCCTGAATGTAGAAAAGTTCGTTGGGGAGTGAATCCAGAAAATAATTAGCGATGCTTAGTATCGGCTGTTCAAGTTCTCCGAGCTTAATTGTTTTTTCCGACTTTCTTAAATTCAACTCTCTGCTTTCTGTGCCATCAAAAAAAGAGATGTCTAAAATTCCTCTCTTTATATATTCTTGAAGTCTGGGATGATTATCGTAGTACACTAAATTTTCTTCTACGATATCACTTAGTACATAGCAATAAGGTGTGCTGCATTCATCATCTTCTGATACTAGTCGATATAAGTGCTCTAGAATATTAAAACATAATCGCCCATGCCCAGCGCCTAATTCTAAGATGTATACGGTATGCTCTGTTTGGCCACTGACAGCTAGATCTTTTAGAAAAGCGTAAATAAGTTCGGCGTAGGTAGTCGCTGCCAAAGAGCTATTGGTAATCTTATGAGGAACTACCCCACTGGTCCAGGCGGAGATTCCATTTTGATGATAGAAGTCTTGGTTAATTTGCCAAATGAGGCTTTCAGAAAAAAGGGTGCTCTTTTGAATACTATAAATCTCGGTACTCATAGACAAACTGATTTGGTAAGAAAAAAATTCAATATCCAACTCGCCAGTTTGCACTAAAATCAATCAGTTTAAACCCACAAATCTCAAGTATTTGGTAAAGGTTAGTTAAAGGTACTCTTATTATTGACTTTAAGGAATTGATTTACAGAGTCATTTAAAAGTACATTCAAAATGTCATAGTGTAAGAATAAACCCCCGAGTGAGTGGTAGGAATGATGAGGCCTCCAGCCTCAGTCCCGATTTTTTTCAATCGGGACCGAAGCGAAGTGCAGTCATGGATGACACGACCTCAGACAGATAGCTTTTTCGGCTAGCTGTCTGAGGGCACTCCCAAATAATATCTATTCTCCGCTAGGGCTTTGATATTCAGCGAAAAAATCTTATTTTTATAATACACTGAATGGTTCTGTAATTTCAGAAAAACTTAGACCTGTGCACAAACTTATCCTCTTATTTGGCTTATTAGGTGGCCTACTCTACCCGAAACATACCGCTAGCGATGCTTTCGGACCTAGTAATGGATTGATTGCCTACTACTCCTTCAATGCTTGTGATGCGCTTGATGAAAGTGGGAATGATTCGCATGGGCAGATATATGGCAACGGGGAATGTAGGTGTGGGATCGAAGGAAACGGTTTGTTGCTCAATGGACAGACGGATTATATAGAGTTTGATGGCATCGTGAATGACTACTTTACGACGAGTGACCTGACGGTGAGTTTTTATTTTAAGCCTATCGGGAATTCTATTTTTAAGCAGAGCCTGTTGAGTAAGCGCTCCGTGTGTGAAGATGATCATAGTTTTGAAATATTGCTAGACCAGCAAAATCAGATGATGAAGACCGATTTTGTGGAGGAGGAATTTAAGGAATTTGGCAATCTAGATGCGCCGCTAGAAAGTGGTGCGTGGCATCACTATGCAGTCGTCCGCTCGGGTGTGAAAGCCTATACCTATATCAACGGCAAACTCATGAATGAGGCGCGTCGATGCAGTGGTGTGGATATTGCGAATGACACTCCGCTGTCTATCGGCAATGGGCCTTGTATCGGTAATGGGGCGAGAAGATTTCACGGCATTGTGGATGAGTTGCGTATTTATGAAAAGCCTTTATCACATGAGGATATTTTAAATCTGTATTCTAGAATGAAAATTGAGGACGCTGAAAAAGGCTGTGTATCTTAATAAGTCGTACTTTTACACAAAATCTATAGTACTATGTTTGGAGATTTAATGGGAAACTTTGAAGAGCAGCAAAAACAAATGCAGGCTAAATTAGCTGGTATCACCGTAGAAGCTGAAGCGGGCGATGGCGCCATCAAAGTTACTGCTAATGCTGCTAGGGAAATACTCAATGTATCTATCGATAAAGAAAAAATCGATATGGAAGATATGGAGCAGGTAGAAGACTTGTTGGTTGTAGCTATGAATAGAGTTATCGAGCTGGCAAGCGCTAAAGAGGCCGAAGAAAGTCAAAAGATGGTCTCTGGTATGCTCCCAGGTGGTATGGATGGCCTGGCAGACATGTTTAAATAGCCGTTTTTAGCAAAATAATCATACTTTTGCACTTTGTAATGCGTTACATTTCAGAAGTGATATTTCAGTTATGATTAGATACATCCTCTTTTTAGTTTTACTTGCTACTTCTTTGACTGGGCTAAATGCTCAGACCAATGTGGGCCTGTTTCGGTACTTCTCCTTTGACAACTGTGATGGTACAGATGATATAGGTAGCGGTGTGAATGGGCTCTTGCTCAATAATCCAGGCTGTGATTGTGGTGTATCTGGAAATGCTTTAGTGTTTGATGGATTGGATGATGTCATGATTATTCCGGGAACGGCATCCATCATGAATACCGTTGACTTCACGATCAGTTTTTATTACAAATCTTCTGCAGGTGGAATACAGGATTTAATCTCAAGAAAAGAAAATTGTGATAATGACAATGCCTTTTCGATAAGAGTATCTCCTGCGTCTAATTCTATCATCACGCAGATGCAAGAAAATAATGGAAAAGGAATCCTATTCAATAATCAGCTGGACATTACCGACTGTTGGCATCATGTGGTTTTTGTGCGAAGAAATGATTTTCATACTTTATTTTTGGACGGGGTATTGGTAGAAGAAAGAAGCACAGTCTCCCGTGTGGATATCAGTAATGATAATGTAGAGTTATCTATCGCAGGGGGACCTTGCCTAGGCATTCAAGACCTCAGCTTTGATGGTCTTATCGACGAACTCAGAATCTACTCTAGAGCATTAAGCGATAATGAAGTCAGAGCGCTGGCGGTACCTATAGATGAGATAATCACTCAAGACACTTTGATATTCTTGGGCAATAGTTTGGATATCTCCAGTGCGCCGAGCTGTGCCAGTTCATTTACATGGTCTCCTCAGCAAGGTGTAAACGATATTACTGATGCAAACGCAACAATCACCCCAGATGAAACGACTGTATACTCTTTGTTTTACAATCAAGGACAATGTATCGCCTCAGATAGTATACGTATCTCGGTAATCGATCCAGCAGAACTGGATTGTGAACAACTCTTTATGGCCAATGCATTCACGCCCAATAGCGATAACAATAACGATACCTATGGCATCAGCAACCCATTTGCGTTAGAAGAGTTTGTATCTATAGAGATTCTAGACAGATGGGGAGGAAGGGTTTTCTTTTCAGATGATAAGTTTGCCAAATGGGACGGTACTTTTCAGGGTAACCTACTCAATCCAGGTGTTTATTTATACCGTGTTTTCTATAGATGCGGTGGCGTAGACCAAATTCGTACAGGCAGTGTCACTATGATAAAATAGGCGATCAAAGTCTGCATAGGTAATATTGTCTCTCTAGCTTTTATGTTTTGATTATATTTGTCTCGGATATCGCTTTTATTGACAATCCATAATGTGGTAATCTATGGTGAATGGATCTACCACATCGCGATACAATGCTGAATTTCAACCGATTATGTAATATTTCTAGATCACTAGAGCTTGCATAGTATCTATGATTTGATATTTATTAGCGTTCCAAAGTATTAATATTTTACATAATTAAAGACTTCTTACATCCCCAAACCGTCATAAGGGAGAAACACTTATAAAGAATATGAAAAATTTCCATTTCCTACTATTCGTTTTTTTGTTTGCTTTCGTTGCATGTCAAGGAGACCCCGCTACCCAAGAGAGAGAGGTAGCAGATAGTCCTACCCCTAAAGTAGCTACCGCGGTAGCTGAAAATCCTAAATCTACTGCTACTGCAGAAGCATCTGCAACGATGGCAGATAAAGCATCAGACAAGCCAGAAATAATAGAGTTTTATGTAGAAGAAGACAAGAAAAAGTCAAGCGCTACCTCCGCAAAAAGCAGCTCAAGCACCAAAAGTGCAGATAAAAAAACAACAGCAAAGAAAAAGCGGTCCGCAAGCAAGAAAACTGCTAAGATGAAATTTGAAAATGACACCTACGCTTTTGGCATTATCAAACCAGGCGATGTCATAGAACATAAATTTGAATTTACCAACACAGGTAATACAGACTTGGTCATCACCAATGCCGAAGCGACCTGTGGATGCACCCAGCCCAGCTTTCCATTTATCCCGATTCCCCCTGGAGAAAAAGGATATATCGGTGTCAAGTACGATAGTACTGGTAAACTGGGCAGTCAAAAACCTACAGTAACGTTGACCACTAATGCATATCCCAAAACACAAAAAGTATACTTAGAAGGTGTAGTCATTAGTAAAATGTCCAATTAACTACTCAAAAATATGCTCCCTTGATATACCAAGTAATTCCTACAACAGATCAATCCTATGATCTCAGTACACTGAGACAAGCGGAAAGCCTATTTCGTATTAGAAAACTTACCGAGGCCATTGCGCTGCTAGAATCTACGCTGCCAAAGTATGATGCGCAAAAGGATTTTATCCCTCTGGCAAAAGCTTACTTGCTACTGTCCAGCATCCTACTCAAAAAGTATCAATATTTTGGACAAAAAGAATGCGTCCCCAAGGCAAACAAACACATACGCCAGACCATAGAGTTATGCAAAGCCAATGAGGAAGCCTCCCTCCTAGCGGAAGCTTACCTTATCCAAAGTAAAATCCGACAGCATAATAAAAAGGATAGCAGAGAGAGCCTGAAAAAGGCTAAGCAAATCATAGACCAACTGGATAGTCACTATCTTCAAATCAAGTGGATGTCGTTTTCTGTAGAGTTAGATATCGATGCGAATGAACTGAAGAATGCACTGAGCACCGCGCACAATGCCATCGAGCAAATAGAAAAGGTGCCGGAAGATATTCGCGCTGATCTAGAAGCGAGTCTCTATTCTTCTTTGGTGAGAATATATATCAAGCAACAGGACTATAACAAGTCGGTAGAATACAATCAAATAGTACTACAATATGCCAATGCATTTGGTGATGTGGAAAAGGAACTCATGGCCCTGAATAATATGGCCATTATCCATAGTCTCAAGGGAGAGTATGGCGAGGCGATGGAATATTTATTTGAGGCGCTAGATCGTAGCAAGGAAATCAACTTTAGAGCACAGGTGGCTAAAAGTTTGATCAATCTGGGTAGTATATACGCTCAGCTGTTTAATTCCCAAGAAGCCATCAAAAAATACAATACTGTACTAGAAGAGTATAGCGATGTACTAGAACCCAGTACGGCTGTCATCCTCTATAATAATCTTGGCAATATTCACTTTGAATCCAATGAAGTACAAGTTGCGCAGAGTTACTATACAGAAGGTATGAATGCTGCGGAAGAAAGCAACTATAGCGAAATGCTGGCACATCTGAATGCACAATTGGCCAAGTGCGCGATTGAGCGAGGAGAGATCGAGGAAGCCGTCACCTATTGCCAGGTCGCCTCCAACTACTTCAATGATGACCCAGACCTAAGTGGGTACCAAATCCACTTGACCAATCTCGGACAAATCGACTTTCTAGAAGGTAAAATAGATTCCGCTAAATGGTTTCTAAGCAAAGGGCTAGATCAGGCTACCAAGCGGGATGATCGCAATATGGAAATCGTGTGCTTTGAGGCGCTTTCTAATGTGTACAAGAAAGAAGGCAATTATAGAAAAGCGGTGGCCTACCAAGATCAATACTTGGAGTACAGCAGAGCGCTACAACTCAAGAAGCAAAATCTGCAAATCCTTGACTTGGAAATAAGCCAGGTAATAAAAGACAAGCAAAAGAAAATAGAGCGCCTCATAAAAGATAATGAGTACAAGGCGCTACTACTCAAGCAGAGTGAACGCATCGCGGAACAAAATCAGGCGCTCAAGGAAATCAATGAAGAACTACGGCAATATGCTTATGTGACTTCACATGACTTGAAAGAACCACTGAGAATGATTAGCAATTTTTCTCAACTACTAGAAAAGAAATATAAGACTCAGTTGGGAGAAGAATCCTATGAGTATTTTCAGTACATCGATGAAGGAGTAAACCGCATCAATACACTACTAGATGACTTGCTAAAGTATACCACTATCGGAAATGCAAATGTAGAGTTAAGTCAAGTGCACCTCAAGGACGTAGTAGATATCGCCCTGATGCATATGCGCTTAAAGATTGAGGATAGCAGTACAACTGTGCAAATCGACAAACTACCCATCGTATACAGCAATCAGTCTTTATTGATTCAATTGGTACAAAATCTCATCAGCAATGCAATCAAGTTTTGCAAAGCGGATATCGCCCCAAGAATAAAAATCACTAGCGAAGAAGACGAGATATCTTACATCTTCTCGATCACAGATAATGGTATTGGCATTCCTCAAGATCAATTAAAAAGAATATTCATCATATTTCAAAGGCTACATCCTAGAGGGACGCACGAAGGCACTGGTATAGGCTTAGCGATTTGCAAAAAGATTGTGAAAAAGTTGGGCGGAGAGATTTGGGTAAAGTCGACAGTGGATGTAGGGACTACCTTTTCGTTCTCGATCCCGAAGGTGAGTATGGAGTTTTAAGCTAGATGGTATAGGGATTTTCAGAAGTAAGAGAAGAACCCCGGCTGAGCTTGTCCCGTTTTTTTTCGGGGGGTGATAATACTATAGCCCAGGGTGGCCACCCTGGGAATTAACAAGGCAAGAGCCCATTTAGCGTGATTTTCTTTTAAAAATCATGATAAATTGAGTCAAAGAATCACCCCGTTTTTAAAGCAATATTATTAGAGGGCTATTCAGAAGTAAGAGAAGAACCCCGGAGAGCTTGCCCCGATTTTTTTTCGGAGGGTGACCTTATTATAGCCCAGGGTGGAAACCCAGGGAAAACGCATCAATTTTGGAGTATTTTCTCTAAGTACTTATTGTCCATAGCGCACTTTCTTGATCGGCGCCTTATGCTAGTTTTAGGATCTTCAAAAGATTTTAATCTGTTCAATGCCATTTTTCGAATGATAGATAAATTTTGTGCAGAATTACCGGATCTTTTTCGGCTTCTATCTTCTCCCATTATGACATCTAATACCCAATGTAATTTATTCTCTACATGCCAATGGCCCCTTACTACTTCATTCGCTTTTTTTGGCATTAGTTCTTCGCTGGAAATATAAAATCTTGATTCTGATGTAGTCTTTTTAGTTGCTTTAATAGTTTTTTCGCAAGTAATCTTAACTAAGCATTTTAGCCCAGCCCAGTCTTCAAATATAGAACTATATTTATCACTATACTCCTCGTCTAAATTACTAAAATTTATCACCTTGCAAGTCCTCTGTTCCAACCTTCCATGGCTATCTGTTTGATTATCTGTGTGGGACTCTGTTGCTGGGCTATGTGTTAGTAAGTCCTTTGCAGCTTCTAATAATTTAGGCTGATTTGCCTTGAGCCCTATTACGTAATCCGCCTCAGAATCTATAATTGTTTTTGCCACATCCTTGTAGCAATACCCTGCATCCATAGTGATTAAACAATGGCTTAGATCTAGTAACATTAAAATTTCTGATAGTGCATTTTTCTCCCCATTCTTACTACATACTCGCATGCTTGCCAGACAACTGTCTAGTTTAGAACAGTAAACATTTACCATATTTATTGCTGACTTCCCTCCTTTGGATGCTTTAGTCCGTTTCTCTTTTATCGTTGCACTTCCACTTAGCCATTTACCGTCAATGTTTATGATAGTGCCACTTGATAATTCTATACCATAACTACTAAATTCTGTTAGCGCCTTTTCTAGTTGCTTCGTATTTATAAAACTTAGTACTCTTCTAATTGTGTCGTGACTAGGAATACCATATGTATATGATGAAAATTTGCGTAGCCAATCTAGTTTAAACTCTCCAAAATCTATAATGTCCTCATATTTCTCACAGCCTGATAATAAACCACAAAAGATTAAAAATAATATTTCCGATAAGGTATACTTTATCATTCCTTCCTGACGAATATCGTCACATTCCTCAAATTTGCCAATTAAAAAATGTAATACCCCTTCCTTTTTAGTCGATGCTTCTGCCATTTTACTTTCGATTTTTTATATGTCGAAAGTTAATAACTTATATCCAATTGAATATCAATTATTTTGATGCGTTTTCCCTGGGGTGGCAACCCTGGGTTATTAGCTAGGCAAGAACCAATTTGGCGTGATTTTCTTTAAAAATCATGACAAATTGAGTCAAAGAATCACCCTGTTTTTAGAGCAATAGTATTAAAAATGGTGTGATCATTTTGAGATCTTAAGATGTAGAATGTTTTATCTCAACGAAATATGATATTTCTGAATATCCCTAAAAAAAAGAGCCGTTCAGAAATTAATCTGAACGGCTCTTTTTTTATTCTGGACAAAAGTAATTTTTACTCAAATAATATTTTTTGAGTTTGAACTCC
>CAKZVJ010000202.1 GCA_937923345.1 uncultured Saprospiraceae bacterium | reverse complement strand
TCTAAGGTTACCTAAGTTTTGAAAAACAAAGGTCTTTGCGAGGGTGTTCTACTCTCACAAAATGAAGTTATTAACATTATAAATATTTATCACATGAAAAATATAATTTGGATTACTGCCATTATGTTTAGCTCACTGTTTTCTTGCGCCCAGCAAAAGAACGCTGATGCAATGGCTAAAGATAAGATGACTGAGGCTAAAGCGATGAAGGCAGAACTGCCCTCTCTAGATATATTGGCTAAGGATTTGCCTCCAGTGCTGGAAGAAGGTAACTACAATGAACTTACAGATCATGAAAATTATGTAATCGCGAAGAAGGGAACGGAAAGGTCTTTCTCTGGCGAATATCATAATTCTAAGAAAACGGGGGTGTATGTCTGCCGAAGATGCAATTTGCCACTTTTTTCTTCTAGTGATAAATTTGACTCGGGTACAGGATGGCCGAGTTTTGACGATGAGATCGCTGAAGGAGCAGTAAAAGAGGAGACTGACGCAGATGGATATAGAACTGAGATACTTTGTAATCACTGTGATGGTCATCTTGGGCATGTATTCAAAAATGAAGGCATGACTCCTAAGCAAACTAGACATTGTGTCAATAGTGCTTCCATCAAATTTGTGAACATCAAGAAACCATAAAATCAGGTGCGAAGCTCATATTCGTTTCGGATAATCGCGATCTGCCAGCCGGTAGGCAAGGCGAGCTCGACAAACGGAGTGCGTAGGGCATAGGGGGAGAAGTGGTATCCCTAGCGATGGCAATCGGTAGGGGTAGTAACGGATCACCCGGTCCTGCCAGGCAAAGCCTGGCCAAGGAATGCTCCAAACAAAGAAAAAAATAGTGCTACTAAAAGGCTATCCTCATCGTGTGGGTAGCCTTTGCTAGTATACGGGGATAACGCATTAATTTCGTAATTTTGCGGTATGTTAGATAAGTTAAAAGCTATTGCGGATAAATACTACCACCTAGAGGAGCGCATGTCTGATCCTGAGGTAGTGACCGATATCGAGAAATATAAAAAAGTAAGTAAGGAATATAAAGGCCTGCAACCTATCGTAGAGGCCTATAATGGATATCAAAACGTCCTTGATAATCTAGAGTCTAGCGCAGAAATGCTCAAAGAGGACGACCCAGATATGAAGGAAATGGCTAGGGCAGAAATAGAAACTCTCAAAGTACAAAAAGAGGACTATGAGGAAAAAATAAAGGTGCTGCTGATCCCTAAAGACCCAGAAGATACCAAGGATGTGATCGTAGAAATCAGGTCTGGTACGGGTGGAGATGAAGCCAGTATCTTTGCTGGAGATCTCTACAAGATGTACTCCAAGTACGTTAGTGCGCAAGGTTGGTCGATGGAGACGGTTTCTGTCACGGAAGGTACTGTAGGGGGATATAGTAAGCTGGTACTCGAAGTAAGTGGAAATGATGTGTATGGTAAACTCAAATTTGAGTCTGGTGCCCACCGTGTCCAGCGTGTTCCTAAGACAGAATCGCAGGGTAGACTGCATACTTCTGCAGCCACGGTAGCTATAATACCAAAATTGGAATTGGAAGATGTGGATGTCAGTATGACAGATGTACGGGTAGATGTATATCGTGCCAGTGGTGCTGGTGGACAGCACGTGAATAAAACAGAATCTGCTGTTCGTCTTACCCATAATCCTACGGGCATAGTATCGGAATCTCAGGACAGTAGATCTCAACTGAAGAATAGAGAAATCGCCTTTCAAAGACTGTGCGCTAAAATCGCGGAAAAGCAAAAAGCAGATAGGGAGCAAAGCCTTGCCAAAAAAAGAAAGTCTTTAGTAGGATCTGGTGACCGCTCGGATAAAATCAGAACTTACAACTATCCGCAAAATAGAGTGACGGATCATAGACTCGAAGGCGCGGTAAAGAACTTCAATTTGCAAGCTGTAGTAGAGGGAGAAATACAGCCAATAATAGAGGCTTTGCAGATGTATGAGAATGCAGAGCGCCTGAAATCGGAAGAATAGTGTACAAAACACAATAATTATGTAATTTTTCTCCTGTTACTTGCCGATAAATAAAAATATAATTTTAAATTCATACATGATGGAGTATTTGACTCTTCATGACTAACAGTATGAATTAAAAATCAAAACATTTTGGCAAATCTTAATACAAAAGGAAAAGAGGAAAATACCTATGATGCTATCGTAATAGGATCTGGTATCAGTGGCGGCTGGGCTGCCAAGGAGCTCACTGAAAAAGGGCTACAAACATTGGTACTCGAAAGAGGGAGAATGGTAAAGCACGGGGATTATCCCACTGCAAATTTGGACTTCTGGGACCTGCCAACTCGCGATCTTACCTCTGCTGAGGCAATCAAGAAACAATACAAGCAACATAGAACAGGATACACTACCCATCCCGCGCGGGCTCACTTTTTTGTCAATGACTTAGAGAATCCATATACTGAAATCAAAAGATTTGACTGGATGCGTGGATATCATGTAGGAGGGAGATCTCTTATGTGGGGGAGACACTGTTATAGATGGTCAGATTTAGATTTTGAGGCTAACGCAAAAGAAGGTGTAGCGATTGATTGGCCTATCCGTTATAAAGACATCCAGCCTTGGTATGACTATGTAGAAACCTTTGTGGGGATCTCTGGACAGAATGAAGGCTTGTCTCAATTGCCAGATGGTAAATTTTTGCCTCCAATGGATCTGAACTGTGTAGAGAAAGACTTTCGAAAAAGCGTTGCGGCTAATTTTGGTGGCCGTACCATCACAATAGGTAGAGTAGCCCACCTAACGCAGCCACAAAAGATACACGGTAGTCGTGGAAAATGTCAATCTAGAAATAGATGCATGAGAGGCTGCCCATATGGAGCCTACTTTAGTAGTAACTCTGCTACACTTCCCGCTGCGGATGCCACAGGTAATCTGACCATACGTCCATTCTCGATAGTGCATCAAATTATCTATGATAAAGAAACTAAGAAAGCGACTGGGGTACGTATCACGGATGCTGAGACCAACGAGGTATACGAGTATTATGCAAAGGTAATCTTCTGTAATGCATCTTGTCTAGGTAGTACTCAAATCTTGATGAACAGTAAGTCTGATCGCTTTCCAGATGGTATGGGTAATGATAGTGGTGCGCTAGGACATTATTTGATGGATCATCACTTCAAATCTGGAGCATACGCTGATGTGGAAGGCTATGAAGATCAATACTATAAAGGGAGAAGACCCAATAGTGCATACATCCCTAGATTTAGAAACATTGACGCGAAGTCAAAAGCAAAGGACTATACGCGTGGCTTCGGCTATCAAGGAGGAGCGAGCAGATCTAATTGGAGAAGCCTAGTGAAAGAAAGTAGTTTTGGTAAAGACCTGAAAGAACAAGGGTTCAGTCCAGGTGCTTGGAATATTGGATTCAATGGATTTGGAGAGACCCTGCCTTACAAAGAAAATAAAGTAATGCTCAATGAAGATTTGAGAGATAAGTGGGGACTGCCTACTTTGACCTTTGATGTAGAGTGGAAGGAGAATGAGTATAATATGCAGAAGGATATGATGAATGACTGTGCAGAGATGTTAGAAGCGGCGGGATACAAAAATGTACAAACGTATAATAACAAAAGTTATCCTGGTCTAGGTATCCATGAAATGGGTACGGCGAGAATGGGCAATGATCCTAAAACTTCCGTACTGAATAAGTACAATCAGATTCACTCCGTGAAAAATGTATTTGTTACGGATGGTGCGTGTATGACTTCATCAGCGTGTCAAAATCCATCTATTACCTACATGGCATTGACGGCACGAGCTTGTGACTACGCAGTGAAAGAATTGAAAAAACAAAACCTATAAAAGATGAACAGAAGAGAAGCTTTAAAAAATTCAGCGCTGTTGTCAGGCTATGCTTTTTCAGCGGGTACGATTGCTGCGTTTTTATCGGGGTGCAATGCTGACCCCGCAGATCAGATGTGGAAGCCTAGTTTTCTTTCGATGGACCAAAATGAGATGTTAATCAAATTGGTAGATGTAATACTTCCCAAGACGGATACACCGAGTGCAAGCGAAGTAGGAGTGCATAGACTTATCGATAAGTTGATGACGGAATACTGCTCTGAGACTGAACGCAAAAATTTTCAGGAAGGGATTGATAAAGCTATTGCTGCAAAGCCAGAGGACTTGGTGGGGTATATGACTCAGATTGCAGCAGAGGCTGAAAAGCATGATAATAATGCCAAAAAACCTGAAAAAAGCAACTATAGAAGTACTGCATTTTTCTCTCAACTGAAGGGAATGACTATGACAGGATACTTCACTTCTGAAGAAATATGCAATAATGTACTCGTTTATGACCCTATACCGGGTGAATATATTGGATGCTACCCATTAGAGAAGACTGAAGGGCGTGCATGGGCTGAATAATTAAGTGCTTTGCCTTATCTTTGGGGAGGTATAAGTACAAATTATATGATAATAGAACAAATATACACGGGCTGTTTGGCGCAGGGGGCTTACTATATAGAGAGCAAAGGAGAGGCTGCGATTATTGATCCATTGAGAGAGTCGGATCCATATTTACAGATGGCAGAGAAGAAAGGAGCCACTATAAAGTATGTGTTTGAGACACACTTCCATGCAGATTTTGTTTCTGGTCATATAGACTTAGCTAACAAATCTGGGGCACAAATTATCTATGGCCCATTAGCAGAGACCAAATACGAAAAGTATATGGCCAAGGATAGAGAGGAGTTCTCTATTGGAGATTTGACCATCCGTGTGCTTCATACTCCAGGGCATACCATGGAGAGTACTACCTATCTTTTGCTTGATCAAAATAAAAATCCGCACGCTATTTTTACTGGGGACACCCTTTTCATTGGAGATGTAGGTCGACCCGATTTAGCTCAAAAAGTAGGCTCTATTACTAAGGAAGATTTGGCGGGCATGCTATACGACAGTCTTCGAGAAAAAATAATGGTATTGCCTGATGAAGTACTGGTTTATCCAGCCCACGGCGCAGGATCAGCGTGTGGAAAAAACATGAGTAAAGAAACCTTTGATACCTTAGGGAATCAAAAGAAGACGAATTACGCGCTAAGAGCAGACCTAGATAAAGAAGGTTTTATCAAAGAGGTGACTGAAGGCTTAGCGCCTCCTCCCCAATACTTCGCAAAGAATGCGAGTATGAATAAAGAAGGATACCTAGATTTGGAGTCTATCAAACAACAAGGTTCTCGAAAGCTATCTCCTACAGAATTTGAGGAAGCAGCAAATCGACAAAATGCCTTAATGCTCGATGTGCGAAACAAAGAAAATTTTGTACAAGGTTACATACCTAATTCTATTTTTATCGGATTGGATGGCAGCTTTGCGCCATGGGTAGGAGCTTTAATCAAGGATATCAAACAACCCATTTTATTGATTACAGAAGACGGAAAAGAAGAAGAAGCCATTACTAGATTAGCACGTGTAGGTTATGACAATACGATTGGATATCTGGATGGTGGATTTGAGGCTTGGAAAGCTGAAGGTAGAGACATTGAAACCATAGCGTCTATAAAAGCAGAGGATTTTGCAACAAAATATGAAAATCAACCTACAATTAATGTGTTAGATGTTAGAAAACCAGGTGAGTTTTCTTCATCGCATGTGAAAAATGCGCAAAATTTTGCACTTGATTTTATCAACTCAAACATGAGTGAAATAGACAAGGAAAAAAAATACTTTATTCATTGTGCTGGGGGATATCGGTCTACCATCAGTAGTTCGATTCTCAAAGCAAGAGGATTCCACAACTTTGTCAATGTTCAAGATAGCTTTGCGAATATTAGCAAAACTACTATACCGCTCGAGGCAGGTACTTCATGTGGAACACACTAGTCGCAAGTCATAAACCCAAAAAGTGAAACTGCTTCAAAAAATACCATTATTTAAAAATCTGCGGTTTTACACTGGCAAGGATTTTCGCTATGACTTAGTAGCTGGTCTTACCATTTCTATTCTTCTTATACCACAAGGGATTTCATATGCTTACTTAGCAGGTCTTCCCCCACAGTATGGGTTGTATGCGGGGCTGGTTCCACTTATCGTGTACGCCTTATTTGCCTCCACTCCATATTTGCAGATTGGGCCAGTAGCCTTGACCTCCTTGTTGATCGTATCTGGTATCGGCCAAGTAAACGGCATAGATATTGGATCAGTAGACTACATTCAGCTGGTCTTACTTACGGGATTCTTAGTAGGTATACTACAGCTGCTATTAGGTGTCTTTAAACTTGGCATCACAGCCAACTTTTTATCCAAACCAGTAATATCAGGTTTTACTTCTGCGGCAGCCATTATTATCACGATCAGCCAGCTTAAGGACTTGTTTGGCATACAGGTAGGGCAACACAAATTTTTACACCAGAAGATTCACGCAATATATTTAGCACTTACGGATATGAATCCAACGGCTGCTGCCATAGGATTTTCTAGCTTGTTCTTAATGTATATCTTGCGTAAGATCAATAGAAAAATCCCAAGCGCCTTGATAACGCTCGTATTGGGTTCCTTGTGTACTTGGTTTTTTGAGCTAGACACCAAAGGACTTATGATTATCGGTTTGGTGGATATTGGCTTGCCCTCTTTCCAATGGTATATGATTGATCTACCCACCCTCAGATCTATATTGCCGACGGTGATTACCTTGACCATTTTTGGTGCGGTAGAATGTATGACTATATCGAAAGCCATCGCTTCTAAAGATCCCAATGTGAGAACTAAACCGAACCAAGAATTTATAGGGATTGGCATGTCTAAGATATTGGGTGCTTTTTTTCAGGCTATGCCGAGTTCGGGCAGTTTCAGTCGCTCAGCCGTAGCACATGACTTAAGTGCTAAATCTAGTATTGTGAGTTTGATTTCTGCAGCTACAGTGGCTCTAGTTATTTTGTTGCTTTCTCCGATATTGTACTATATTCCATTCGCTATTCTGGCGTCTATTATAATCATTTCGGTGATGAATTTATTCGAGTTTAAGGAAGCTGTTTTTTTGTGGACGTATCATCGTAGAGATTTTTGGAATATGGCGATTACTTTTTTAGTAACTATGATAATAGGCATTCAGCAGGGTGTTTTGGTAGGAGTCGTGCTTTCTATTATCAAAGTATTGATGAAGAGCGCAGAACCGCACATTGCCATATTAGGCCGCCTTCCAGGCACTACCTTGTATAAAAATGTAGATCGCTTTGAAGAGGCTGTTGTGCCTGCCAATATGAAGATTATTCGCTTTGATGACGAATTGTATTTTGCCAATGCGGCTTTTTTTATTGAAAAATTTAAAGCCTATGTCCGCCCTAATACCAAGGGGATCAAGGTCGTAGTCTTGGATGCCAGCGGGATGAATGGCATCGACAGTGTTGGTATTAGAGC
>CAKZVJ010000201.1 GCA_937923345.1 uncultured Saprospiraceae bacterium | reverse complement strand
CAAAAAATGCTGGAACAAATGGATATAAAATGACACGTACAGGTCTTTCTAGCTGTGGTTTTTTGTAGCGTAGTATAAACACCGCAGCACCAGCCAGAGTCATAAATATGATATCCATGAATACCACAAAGCCCATTAGTTCTCGAAACTGTCCCCACAAGAGTAATAGTACAATCGCCCATAGAGATTGGAATATCATTGCTTTCGCCGGGGTCTTATACTTTGGATGTACATCGGACAGAAACTTAAAAAAGACACCATCTTGCGCCATAGCATAATAGATACGCGGCGCAGACATCGTATAAATGCCTATGGTTCCAAATATAGAAATCGCAATGGCTACAGCAACAATCTTACCTCCATTGGGAGTAATCGTATTCATTGCATCCGCAGCGATTGAGTTAGTCTGAGCAATACTTTCTAGGCTAAGTAAATTCATGTAGCCAATATTGACCAATATATATGTGATGGTTACTATAGTTACCCCTAATACCATGGCACGAGGTAGGGTCCGTCTTGGATTGATAGTCTCTCCTGATAAAAATGAAGTGTGATGCCATCCTCCCATAGCAAACAAAACTCCAATCAGCGCCAGAATCACTCCCTCGAAAGCATTATCAGGAATAGTAGCAAGGCTATAGTCAAGCGTAATTTGCTCAGGATTGTAATAGATAAATCCTAATACGATGATGATAGCAATAGCAAACAACTTGATGCCCGTAAACAGATTCGCAAAAATCTGGCTATTCCGCACTCCAGTTATATTGATGATGGTCAAAGTGATAATGGCAAAAGCAGCCACTATGATTTTTTGGTTGGGACTCAGGGCTATAAAATTGGTCAGATATTCTGCGAAAATCATACCTAGTGCAGCAATGGCACCTGTAGTGATGACCAATAAAATAACCCATCCATACAAGAAACCCATCAATTCTCCATAGGCCTCTTTTAAATAAACATAAACACCTCCCGATTTTGGATACATAGCACCCAATTCAGAAAACGTAAGGGCCCCTGAAAGTGCTATAAAACCTCCTAAAGTCCAAGCTATAATTACCAACAAATGATGGGGAACATCTTCTACTATTTGACCTGGACTAGAGAAGATACCCGCACCGATACAGGCGCCGACAGCTATCATAGTCAATCCATAGGTGTTTAACTTTCGATCTAATTTGGCCATTTCTAAAGAAAAGTAAAATATGAATCATTGTGCATAAAATTCTCAAGAAATTGCATTTCAACCGTTTTTTGGGACAATTATATACCAAAGCGCCATAGTTTAATATTTAACAAAATATCAATGCAGCGTTTAGCACCATTCCTTATTCTTGGTCTATGAATACGTAGGAATACAAAATGCATTTTGATTTGATGACATCATCACACGTGCTCAACATCTATATAAAGCTAAAAAAAACGACAAAATGAAGAATGCACTTATCATGGCTTGCGTCATGACTATGATCTTACTGAGTTGTCATAAAGACTCTTCGTTTGAAGAGTTTAATGAAACCGTTACCACTGGAGATGTGGTTATAGACATCTCTACTATAAAAGGAGAGGTAAGCGGCATAGTCTATGATGAATCAAATCAAGCCGTCTCAAACGTAACCATTAGTATAAACGGGTATCAAGAACAGACGGACCAAAACGGTATTTTCTATTTTCCAAATGCACAGTTAAATGAACGAGGAACATATATAAAAGCAGAAAAAGATGGATATATTTTAGGCTCGGATTTTATTTATCCTGAGGCTGGCTTGAATACAAGCTATATCCAAATGATGCAGTTGAGTCAAGACATCAGTTTCCAGGCAGATGCAGGAGGGACTGTCCCAATTGAGAGAGGAGGGTCTATTGAGTTTAACCCCGACGCAATCACTTCTGCTCTTGGAGGTACATATACCGGCAAGGTGAATGTAACTGCAAAGCGCCTGGCCACTGATGATCCTAGACTAGAAGATAAAATGCCTGGTGACTTAGTAGGCCGAAACGCTAGTAATCACGAAGTAGTACTAGCTACCTTGGGAATGGTGGCAGTAGAATTAAGAGGAGAAAACGGGGAAGAACTCAATCTGAGGGAGGGAAGCATGGCGCGTATCACCTTCCCTATTGCTGAACAAGATCAGGCCTTCGCCCCAGATCAAATCCCTCTATGGTATTTTGATGAAGACAAGGGGCTATGGATCGAAGAAGGAAACGCTACGAAGGTAGGTAACAACTACGTTGGCGAAGTAGCTCACTTCAGTTTTTGGAACTGCGATGCTCCTTTTGAATTGATAAATCTATGTGTAAGCATCGTGAATGAAAATGGCACACCTGCTGATGATGTAAAAGTGAAAATTTGCACCAATGGCTTAGGGACTAGGAGCGGTAGACCCCAGAGAGGCATACTACGAGGGAAGGTGCCCAAAAACGAAGTTCTAGAATTCAAGGTATTCGAAAATAGCGATTGTGGTGAGTTATTATACCAACAAGAAATAGGTCCCTTCACAGAAGATGTAAAGCTTGATCCCATTGTATTGCAAGATGGAAGTAAATTCCTACTGACTGGTAATGTACTATGCAATGGAGTGACCGTAACGAATGCTCAATTGGTTATCCAAGGAAACAATTTTATCGATCTCGTACAAGCGAATGAGAATGGTCAATTCTCCTACAGTACCTGCTCTAATGATATCATTCATATCTATGCAAGAGATTTGGATACTGGAGAAGGCAGTGTAACACAAGAAGTAATATTTACAGAGACCAGCCCTGAACTCGACCTCACTTTTGAGACATGCGTCGGAAGCGATTGCGCATTTGAAGTGGATGTCACCACCGCAAATGTGCTCCCTTGTGACGAACAAGTAGAAGCCGCTGCTGTGATTACTGGAGACGGCAACTACACCTATAGCTGGAGCAATGGAGCCACTGGACAAACGATTCAAATATCGCAAGGCGAATACACCGTAACGGTATCTGAAGATGGAACAGATTGTGAAAAGATTTTCGCTTTTACAGCACCTGGTGACTTTACTTACCTTGAATTGGGTTTTGATTTTCAAGAAGTGGACTGCTCAACTGGTCTTGGAAGCATAACTGCAAATGTGGTCAATGGAGCAGAACCGTACACCTATGCTTGGACCGATGAATCAGGCCAGAGCTTGGGAACAAACGAAAGTTTATCTGATATTGCCCCTGGTACATATTCGATCCTGGTGACTGATGCAGCAGGATGTTCCATTTCAACCCTTGTAAATTTGAATCCAGGTCTATTGGATATTGGAAACGTGCAATTAAATTATATACTTACTTGTGCCTCCCCTGTTGCTACTGCAGTTATTGATGATCAAAATGGTCTGCTAACTGTTCTGTGGACAGGACCAAATGGATTAGTAAGTACTCAAGCTATTACAGAATTGTGGACTCCTGGTGAATATCAATTGGAAATAACTGATCCTAATGGATGCCAAGAGGTGTTTACTGTATTAGTGATAGAAGATGTTAGTATACCAAATGTAGAAGCTGAAATCCTGTGTGATGGATTCTCAAGAGATATTGTTGCTAACAGTTTCAAGGGTCAATCAATTGGAGAAATTTACACTCCAGACGGCAACATCCTAACAAGTGATGGGAATGGAAATTTTAGTTATTCCTTATTAGATTATGAACCTGGTAGTATGTTTACAGTAGTGGTAGTAGATGCTTCTAATGGGTGTACTGGGGAAACACTAATTATAGATGAATTCTCGTCACAAAACTCTATTGAGATTGTGTCTAGCAGAGAAGCAAGTTGTTCTACCTGTGCTGATGGCCAGATAGAAGCGAATATCATAGACCCCACAAATTGTGTGGGATGTGAAATAGAGATTTACACAGAAAATAACGGAACGCTTCTTTCTGTGACCTTGGTAAATGATTTGGGGCAACTTGGATCAGGACCTCACTATGTTTCATTAAAGGATGAAACAGGCTGTATAACGGAGTTTTTAACAGTTGAACTCTAGTATACCAGCCATATTAACACGGCTATTAACAAAATTTAATATTATTTTAAACGGAAGGAGATTTTCTCCTTCCAGTTTTGTATCTTTTAGTTAAATAAGAGACAAACTAATTTTTTTGAACCTAGAAACAATCATAGAAGGCTGTCAAAACAAGGAACCTAAGTGCCAAGAAGCATTGGTTCGTTTGTATGCGCCTATCTTGGTCAATATCTGTAAGAGGTATGTACATGATCCAGACTTGGCCTATGATGCTATGCAAGAATGCTTTCTGAATACTTTCAAGTACATAGAAAAATTTTCTGGCAAAGGATCTTTTGATGGTTGGATAAAGCGCATTGCGGTCAATTGTGCTTTAGGGGTGAGAAAAAAAATGAAAGGTGAATTGTACATCCATGAAATGGAGCAAGTGTTGCACATAAGTACAGATATTCCTGACGCTGTCGCCAAACTAAAAGAAGAAGAACTGTTAAAAGTAGTAGATGAATTGCCGGAGTCTTGTGGTATTATATTCAAGTTATTTGTTCTTGAAGGATATGCACACAAGGATATAGCAGAAATGCTAGGCATCAAGGAATCCTCTTCTAGATCACAACTGGCAAGAGCAAGGGAAAAATTGATTTTAAAATTGAGAAAAATCGAAACAACAGAGTTTACTCTTTTACAACGATTAGCTCTCACAAGCGCAACGTAGGTTATGAATATTTTTGATTTTGAAAAGAGGCTTAAGAATCATGCTGACAACTCAAGGGGGGAGGTCGACATGAATAGGTTATTAACTGACCTCAATATCAAACCTCAAGGTACATCATATCGTAAATTCATATATTTCTTTATCAGTGGAATTGCACTGGTAGGCTTGAGTTATTTTACCTACTCCTATTTGGACAGCGGCTCACAGGACGATATGCGGACTGCGTCAATCACTGCTGAGCCAGAGTCTCTAAATACTACATCAAAAGCTGAAGAAAAAAATATTATCCTTAACGAAAATCCAATATCTGAAAATAGATCTACAAGCACAGTTCATAAAAATGCTACATCTAGCAACACGAATATTTTTAGAAATATTACAAATAGTGCTACACCAAATCGCCCTGTAAACACTAACACCAACTCAAAAATAAATAACACAATAAAATCTACTTCACAAACAACAATAGAAGTAAAGGAGGCTAAAACTAATTTCAATGCTCCCAGTAAGCTTGCCCCGGCAACTAAAAATACATTACCAAGGGAAGCAAAAATTATTGCCGCTACAAAATCTCCCGAGCCTGTGAATAATGCTGTAGCCAACACTTATTTGGACAGGCAACTTGAAACGGTAAATCTATTACCCACTCATACATTTAGATTATCAGATGGTTTTGACAGTGCTTTAGGTAAGAAAAAAACGACCTGCCCTCAGTTTAGCGAACGTCTATGGCACATGTATATCATTCCAGAAGTAGGATATACCTTCCCGATGAAAACACTGAGTCTTAATGATGAAGATGCTCGTTTTGTGTTTGATGAAAGAGTAGCAAATGAAACCACGATTGAAGGCATTAATGCTTCACTATTTCTACAATTCAAAAATCAAATCACGGGTCTATATGTCAAGCCTGGTGTTTCCTACTCTCGCTTTACAGAGCGGATAGATTTTGTAAAAAGAGATATAGAAATTGACACGAGCTCTGTTACTACTATTATTAGAGACACTAATGGAGATATAATCAGTGAAATAACGGAGGAGGTTATTACTGAAAACGAAAGAGTAACTCGCTCGCGGGTTCATTACCAATTGCATGAATTTGAACTACCAGTGGCTTTAGGATATAGTATAAACCTCAACCAATTTGCCATTGATATTGAAGCTGGCATCAAGCTCAACTTTTTACAAAGGGCTACCGGTCAAATTTTGTCTACTGGTGCTGAATTTATTGACTTAGGTAGTGATGATGTTGACTTGTTCAAGAATTCAGTAGGACTTGGATTCTTTGGGGGGATTCTTCTCAAGAAACAACTGAATAGTAGAACGGAACTGTATCTTGCTCCAAGGTTCAGTTTTAACACATTGGCTTATTCTTCAAATTCCAACCCAATAAACCAACAGTACACCGTACTTGGATTACACGCTGGACTTATTCATGCCATTTACTAAAAGGTGCTCATCAACACCATTTGGAAACCAATAATGGGGCTGCTTATATATTAGAGAAGAAGTATTTTTCCTACTTTTGTGAAAAAAATATGTCTTCTACTGATATCAAAGCACCCATGGAAAAAATCAATAGCTTGAATCAAGTTGCGGATTTTCACCGCCTGTTTAAACACCCCATACTTTCCTCTCCTACTATACCCTCCAAAGAAAGATGTGATCTAAGAGTAAGCCTGATCGCTGAAGAATTGAATGAGCTGAAAGAAGCCATTGAAAACAAAGATATGGTCGAGATTGCAGATGCTTTGTGCGATATTCAATATGTCCTATCTGGTGCTGTATTAGAATTTGGTCTAGGGGATAAGTTCGTTGAGCTATTCAATGAGGTGCAGCGCTCCAATATGAGCAAAGCCTGCCACAATATAGAGGAGGTAAACGCTTCTATAGCGCACTACAAAGAAAGAAAAGGAGAAGAATGCAGTTATAGACAAGAGGGAGATAAGTACCTCTTATATCGCACAACAGATGAAAAGACTCTAAAATCTATCAACTACTCTCCAGCTGATATAAAATCAATCTTGGAAAAGTAGTTATAAATCCTCCTTGGTAAGCTGGAGTATTTTTTCTTTGAAAGAAGACAACATCTCCGAATCGGTTCCAATCTTATATTTAACTACTCTCCTATCTTTATCTAATAGGATATAGGTAGGATAATATTTGACCTTCAGTTTAGTCAAAAGAAAGTCCTTGAGATAGGCAATGTCAATGCCTGCAGCCTTGATGTTGGCCATCTCTCTTTTGGAGTAGATGCCCTTAAATACAAAGTGATAGAACTTAACTTTTTTGTCCTTACAGTAATCGGTCATAGTAGTTATCAAATCTAGCTCTAGCGGGCTGTACTTTTGAAATCCACCAATGGCGAAAACAATCATACTATCTGGATGCGCCTCTTCGTCAATTTTGGTCCGATCATTCAATTTAAACTTATAGGAAATGGTTTTTCTATTGAGTTTGAATAAAGAGTTAGATTCTTTTGCTACAATTAAATCATCAAATGGACTTCTAACATCATCTGGAAAAGCTTCTTCCGTTATTCTGAATTCATCTAAGGAAAAGGCTGAGGCATCTAGGATAGTAGGAAAAATAGACTTGGCTACGTAAGTAACTTTGCCATAAACATCATCAATGAAGGTATACTGCATAGCGTATCCACTGATCTGAGAAAAGGGTGTAAAATTGACCCCAAAGGAATCAGTGGTATAAATTTCTATAGTCTTGTTTTTATACAATATCTCATAACGCTTGCACAGCATCCCAGCTATTTGATAGGTCCGCTCATCATTGTTATTCGTGACTAGCGTTGGTATTTGTTGGTAAGGACTCTTTACAGCAAGGCTCTCGCCTTCTGGCTTTATGTAGCATCTATAATCTAAAAGTTCATCCAAGTCATAAAGATGAACCTCATCGACATCCGCTGCATATTTATTGAGGGTTAGAACATTATTAGGGCTGACAATGTGAAATGCTTCGTACGGGAGATTGTATTTATAGCTATTTAGACTATCCGTATTTTCTACGAATACCTCGTATCGGATTTCTATAACATTGACTTCCTCTGCTAGACTCTTCGTATACAGAAACAGAGTAATGATAATCAACGATGCCAGCGATTTAT
Source organism: uncultured Saprospiraceae bacterium (assembly GCA_937923345.1). Taxonomy (GTDB): domain Bacteria; phylum Bacteroidota; class Bacteroidia; order Chitinophagales; family Saprospiraceae; genus JALZVN01. The sequence goes on along the minus strand of CAKZVJ010000201.1, from coordinate 1,408 downwards.
ACACTATTTACACGTTTTTAAAATTAAGGGTACCTACGCTTTTTATTTAGGCGAGTAAGTATTTCATGCATTAAGCATAATCATCCTACTTTACGAATATAAAGAAAAAAGAAGATATTCTGGATGATTCAAACGAATTATGAATGGTATGGATGCTGGGTGGCACAATTAATCATTTATCTACTCCATAGCGGAAGCGTATAGCTGGAGCTAGACAAAGCGAAGCGGCGTAGAAGCAAAGGATAGAAATGGCATGCGGAGCATATAATGGATAGCCTGCCGCCTCCCATTTTGGAGGGATGGCGGTGCTCCCAAAACATTACATTTCTAAATTTTGGATAATATACTCTCCTACTTTTTTTCCTTGGCTGACCCCATTATCGATGGCAGGTCTATAGTGAATGCCGCCGTACAATCTGCTAATGGCTGCCTCTTCGCTGGCTTGTGTAAATGAGGTAAAACTGCGAACGGGTAGTCCGTACTCCACTTCAACGTCGTCATCGAAACTAAAATTATCGCCATAAATATGAGTCAATACCATCGCAGCCGCTGTGGAAATCACAGAATGACCACTGGTGTATTCTGGGAAAGGGGGAGTCTGTAAAGCTGGCTTCCAGTCCTCGTCCAGGTGTTCATTGATCACCGTCTCGGGTCGAATCAAATTGCTTCTGTATTTCTCGTCCCAACAACTGATGAACGCATCGGCAAGGGCAATAGAAACCATCGCGTAAGTCTTAGCAGTGAGTAGAAAATCTGCATTCGCCTTTTTTGCAGCAATGGCAGTTATGCCTTGCCAGTGTCCACCTGGCGTAATCTTCTTGGTCGCAAACATTACGTGCCCAGTCTGATTCATCACGTAGGGATTGCAATCCCAAAAGCTCGCAATAGCAACACGTTCTGATTTATTTTCTGCTTCTAATGCGTCATAGACTTCTATAAGTTCTTTATAAAACTGGCTTCCTTTTTCGAGGCTAAAGGCTGTCGGAGGAGGCGGCACAAACTGATTTGCAGACTGTAGAACAAAGGGGCGAATTTCTTTCCAATGTGGCTCAATGCCACTCATGTAGGTAGGGGGAGTAGGCTTCCATCTTTGAGCTTCCCCATCGATGATAGAATACTTTGGAAAAGTTCTCGTCTCTTTATAATTGTCTTTATCGGCCCAGGCTAAAATGTGTTGGGCTACTTGATCGCCATAAGTCACTGATGCATCAAAGACATTCTTAGGCATTTTGATATCTCGAAATTCTTTAAGAATCTCTGTTTCAAAGTCACTAATTCTTTGCTCTGTAAAAATCAAAGACTTGCCCACACGGAGGTACGCAATGGTACTCGCCAATGGGTAACACAATTCCTGGTCCGCTGGAGGTGCAGGAATGGCAGTCAAATCAGTAAGTTGATTGGCTAGAGA
>CAKZVJ010000200.1 GCA_937923345.1 uncultured Saprospiraceae bacterium | reverse complement strand
TTGTGGTCCCACAAGGACTCGAACCTTGGACCACCTGATTATGAGTCAGGTGCTCTAACCAACTGAGCTATAGGACCCGCTTTTTATAAAGCTGCGCAAAGGTAAGGAATACATATTCTTATTGCAAGGCTAAATATACTTTTGTTCGAATACGATAATAGTCAAAGTTAGCTTCCTAAATCCAATTGCACATCTTCCAACCTTCCTAGTTCAACAATATCCTAAGCATTAAAACATTCAACTTGTGCTTATTAAGATTCCCACAACAACTACCAGTTTTTTGTAAGAACATCATTTATTCGTTCCAATAATGTGACAAAATGCACATTTTTCGTTCCAATAATGTGACAAAACGCACATTATTCGTTCCAATAATGTGAATATTCCCGTATGAACAGGATTAGCTTGGCTTTTACGAACACCTTTTAGTTAGCTAAGATCAAAAATAACTTCCTATGTTAAATCGAGTAATCTCACAACTGACTATGCAAATAGTCGGCTGTGTCTGTTAACCCAATTCTTCTATATTGATCTAAGATTTCAAATTCATTCAAATCTGGGTTTCGTCTATAGAATACCAATTCTCGAAAAGCTTGCACAGCTAACTTAGGATTTAAATCTATGGTATCTGTCAGGAAGTCATCCGCACTTAAAGCCTTGAGTCCAAAAGTATCTAAGTATTCATCAGGAAAATCTTTTAGATTATTTGTCACAATAATATTTGCGTTTACTTTGATTGCCGCAGCTAGGACGTGCCTATCTTTTTCATCCGGTAAAGTCAGAGTCGGTATTAGCGGTTCGTAATTTAACACAAGGGCATCGGGAAATGCCTCTGATGCCTTGGAGGTTCTCTTTATTATTTCCTCATCAGAAACTCCTTTTCTCTTCATTACTGCCTTCCACTCCTCAAAAATTTTTTCGCTCCATTTAGGAGTGTAAAGATTATAATGAGCGAACCAAAATAATATATCTCTAATATTGATAGGGAATATCACATTCGTATCCAAGACACAAGTAAAGCGAATACTATGAATCATAAAGCCCCAATTCTTCATCAGACTTCATAATGTCAATTATAGCCTGTTTTTGATTTTGCTTCATGCTTTTTCTATACTGCTCTAAATGCTCAAATTGAATTCTTCTATGTCTACCAACCAATACAAAAGGAATCTTACCGCTCTCCAACAGTTTGACTACATGTGGTCGAGAACATCCTAGATATTCAGCTGCAGCCTGTGTTGTAAATTCAGCAGCAATAGGCATAATGGATACAGGTCTCCCTTTTCCAATTTCACCCAATATTTTAGAAAGCAACTCTAAGGCTTGCATAGGAATCTTCAAAGATTCTTTAGTTTCTTCAATTTCTAGCTCAGGATAAGGATTTTGTATTTTAGATATTGCGGATTTTAGTACCTCAAAGGACTCTAAAGCTGCCTGCTGATCCTCTTTAGATGGACGCTTTATATCTTGATAGGTCTGCATTGTTTATTACTTTGAATGAATGAATTACTACAATAATAAACGAAATAAACGAAACATGTTTGAATATTAGCCAATATCTCCCCTTTTTAACAAAGATATAGAGCAATAAAAGCCACATTTTCATGCATTTCTATAAGTTCACTCCACACCCCGTGTGAGCGGTAGTAAGGAAGCGACCAAAGGAAGCTGTCCAAGGCTGCCTTTTTCGGCAGGCGCAGGACCGAAGTGAACACGGAGTCCTGGATGGCGCGACCCTGTGCTAATAAGAAACCGACGAGAGGAGGTGTCGATTAGCACAGGGGCACACCCACAAAATACTTATACGAGACCTACAAAAACTGACAGACGGCTCCAGACATCAAGATCATAGCAATCAACCAGTAGCCGAAGTGTACCATGATATACTTCCATCCGCGTCTCTCAAATAGGGCATTGATCGCGATAATCGGCAAGGCACCAAGCACCGCTGCTATCGCGCCATGCACTGCGCCGTGACCAAACGTACGGTGAAGTTCTGCATATTCTCCGCCGAGAGATATAGCCTCCACTAAGGATATCATCCCTTGATTGGAACCATCAAGAAAATCTGGCTGCATGGCAAAGAGTCCGTTCATGGCAATCTGATGAATAGACCAAGAAGAGAAAAAGACACTGAGCAATACACTAAAGACATAGCACAGACCAAAAATGAGAGCCATATTGCCCGATTCTGCTTGCTCCTCTGTGACACCTGATGCGCGCATCCAAACCTTGCCAAATACTTTGGGATTGTACCAAATAGAGCCCACTGCTAAGGGTATAAGTGCAGTGAGAAAAAAGATGTAGTAATTCATATTGTAGATTTTAGTGTGTGATTCGATAACACTAAATTACCAAATCCACTTTAAATATCTGAATGTGACTCTATTGCATGTAAAAAGTAGTCCCCTAATAATCCAGCACCTTCCTTATCTCTACAGCCAGTTTATCTGCACTTGGCAAATAGGCTTTCTCCAAGATACTGTTAAGTGGGATGGCGGGAGTGTTTACAGAGCCCACCACTTTTACTGGAGCATCTAAATACTCAAAGCAGTTTTCTTGAATAAATCCTGCGATGGAGCGCGCGAATGA
>CAKZVJ010000199.1 GCA_937923345.1 uncultured Saprospiraceae bacterium | reverse complement strand
TAACAGTAGTTGGGAATTATTTGATGAAAATGATCAAAGCTTGGGCAGAGGAAGATCAAATCTTCAGAATCAAAACGAACAAATATTTGCTGATTTGGGATTGTCAGTTACCATCCAGCAAACTGATGATGCAGGTGATTTGGCGGATGACACCAATGGTGCTATTGGACAAACTATCGCTTACGAAGATCCAAGACAGCAATGGTTAACACCGGTTCCAGACAACTCAAATAATTTACCAGATTTGCAGTTTTATGATCTGCATTTCCAAGCTACAGATGGTGGAGAAATCAATAGTGATCTTGATCCTGAGCAAGCTTATACAAATCTTGGTACGGGGCATTTCGCACCGTATACGCTGATGGATTGGAGTTTGAGAGATCCTTTTTATGCTACTCCAGCCTGGTTGTTCCCTCAATCAAATGTAGTACAGGCACAAAACCCACTTGAGGAATTGAACAACGTTGATATTGTGTTTACGAGTGATAAATCAAAATGGAGTAGATGTGTTGTTGTCGAGACTGGTAATAGATATTTCACAGATGAAGGTTTTGAATTAGATGATGGTAAGGCCAATTTTGAAGTAGTCGATAGACCTTCTGTAGGTAGAGAAGATAACGATGGAGATGGTAGACCAGATCCGGATGGTACAGGTGTAGGCTTTGCTTGGTTCCCTGGTTATGCTATTGATGTAGAAACAGGAGTTAGACTGAATTTATTTTTCGGAGAAAATTCTGCTTTTGGCGATAATTCTATTCTTGGTGAAGATTTACTTGATGTTCAGAACGGTTCAGATATGATGTTCAATCCATCTGATCAAACGGGTAATCCTCCAAACCAACAAACTGGTTTTTCAGTAAGCAATCTAATACTAGGTGGTATGCACTATATGTACGTGACTAGACAGCCTTACGATGAATGTGAGTTTATCAATGAAAGGTTAAGACAGTCGCTTACATTTAGAAGAGTGGATGCCGTGAGATTGATTACATGGACAGGTATTGCTTTAGGATCATTAGATGCTCCAATGTTGTCGTATGCCGAAGGATTAATTCCAACTGAAACAGTTGTGAAACTTAGAGCTGATAATCCTTATGCAGAAGCTTTAGCAACAGATGATAATGCTACTTTCCCAAGTTATGAATTTGAGATTGCTGAGGCTAGTCCAAGATTTGTGACTACTGAGGCTGAAGTAAATGAGCAGTTAGATATGATTAATGTAGTTCCGAATCCTTATCATGCCTATTCTAGGTATGAATCTGACCGGTTTGACAATGTCGTAAAAATTACGAATTTACCAGCTAGCTGTGTAGTGACAATCTATTCCCTTGATGGACAATTTATCAGACAGTATAATAGGGATGAGGTTGAAACAAGAAACAGTGGTGTTAATCCAGGAGTTTCTAGTTCGCAAATTAATCCTGCTATTGAGTGGGACTTAAAAAATGCTGCTGGAATACCTATCGCAAGTGGTGTGTATCTAATTCACATTGCAGCTGATGGACTGGGTGAGAGAGTAATTAAGTGGTTTGGTGTGAATAGACAATTTGATCCAACGGGACTATAAATAATAATATAAATGTGTAGGTGGTTTTCGAATCACCTACACCTAAAAGATATATCATGAAAAAAATACTTTTACTATTAATAACATTCAGTGCTACCACACTAATGCTGTTCGCTGGTAACCCTGATCGTCAGGGTGAAGCAGGAGCATCTGAATTACTCATGAATCCATGGGCAAAAAGTGCTGGCTTACACACAATCAATACTGCTAGTATTGGTGGCGTAGAATCAATGCGTCTAAATCCAGCTGGAGTATCCAGAATCACAGGAACAGAAATTGCCTTATCGCACACTTTCTATTTAGTAGGAACCGATATAGGGTTGAATGCTGCTGGTTTTGCCCAAAAAATAGGTAAGAGCGGTGCTTTTGGAATATCTGTAATGGCTGTAGACGTAGGAGACCTATTGGTTACTACTGAAGATCAACCAGAAGGAACAGGGGCTACATTTTCACCAGGCTTTTTCAATATTGGTCTTTCCTATGCTCATACTTTTGAAAATAAAGTTTCTGTAGGGGTAACCGCTAGAGGCATTAGTGAATCGACTGCTGATTTAACTGCCACTGGTTTTGCTATTGACGCAGGGGTTCAATATGTATCAGGAGAGAATGACGAATTTAAGTTTGGAATCTCGCTTAGGAATGTAGGTACGCCTATGTCTTTCAGAGGTGAAGGTTTGGGTGTTCAATTGGAAATAGATGGTACACCAAATACATTCAATTCTAGAGGAGAGAGTTTTGAACTTCCTTCAGTGCTGAACATTGGTTTGTCTTATGACTTCAGAATCGATGAGAAACATATGATTACTGGATTGGCTAACTTTACGGCCAACTCATTTTCAAATGACCAATTGTCGGCAGGTATAGAATACAGTTTATTCGAGTTATTTCAGTTAAGAGCTGCTTATCGATATACAGTAGAAGGTAATACTGATGTAGAAATTCTTGCTCCAGTGTATACTGGATTAGCGGCAGGTGCTTCAGTTATGATTCCTTTCAGCAAAGAATCAGATGCAAAAATAGCTATTGATTATGGATATAGACATTCTAATCCATGGGATGGTTCACACAGTTTAGCCTTGAAGCTATTATTCTGATTGTATTCTGATTGTATTCAGATATTATGATATTGTTTAGGTAATAAGAAATTTTATTATCTTTGATTAAGAACGTTTCTATATCACTTGGTATAGAAGCGTTCTTTACGTTATTTACTTACTACTCAATCATCCTTTATTTTGGATGAAGTTTAGTCGCGAAAAAAAGTCAAGTAAAACCAATAATTATGGCAGGTTATACATACATGACCCAAGAAGGGTATGAAAAACTCAAGGCAGAACTAGATGATCTAAAAATGGTTAAGCGTCAAGAAATTGCTAACGCTATTGCTGAAGCAAGAGAGAAAGGAGATCTTTCTGAGAATGCAGAATACAAAGCTGCAAAAGATGAGCAGGGGATGTTAGAAATGAAAATATCTCAATTGGATACTAAATTGGCTCAAGTTAGAATTTTGGATGCCAGCCAAGTGGATGCCTCTAAAGTAAGCCTTTTAACTACGGTTAGAATTAAGAATCTTAAGAATAACAAAGAGCTTAAATATACCATAGTACCAGAATCAGAATCTGATATTAAGAATAAAAAAATCTCTAGCTCCTCACCAGTAGGAGAGGGCCTTTTAGGTAAGAAGGTAGGTGAAAAAGCGGAGGTGCAAACCCCAAGAGGAGTGATTGAATTTGAAGTCCTCGAAATCACTGTAGAATAATCTTACTTAATGGCTTCTATATTCTCTAAAATTATAACAGGTGATATCCCTTGCCATAAAGTGGCAGAAGATGACCAATTCTTAGCCTTTCTTGATATCAATCCAGTGGCAAAGGGGCACACTTTAGTGATCCCTAAATTAGAGGTAGATTACATTTTTGACCTTGAGGACAATTTGCTGATGGAAATGATGCTCTTTTCAAAAAATGTTGGCCTGGCAATTGAAAAGACGATACCTTGCAATCGAATTGGCATCAGCGTGATAGGACTGGAAGTGCCTCATGCACATATCCACTTAATGCCTATCAATAAGCTCCATGATATGAGTTTTGAGAAGGATAGGCTAGCTTTTTCACAAGAAGAGTATAAGGACATTGCCAAGTCAATTGCCAGCTATGTATCCCTTTAAAGCTGATTAACCCTTTTCGAGATCTTCGTAATTAACTTTCTTATTAAGGGTTACTGCTACTTTCCTGAAATCTTGAATTCTGTCATTGATAACTAGGATACGGGCAGTGTGCTCATCAGAGTAAAAATTTAATGCACCATCTGCTCCCTTAAATATCTTTAGTTCTTTCTCTGTCCAATTTTGCTTAGGTAACTCTTTCTTGTAGAATGCAAGAATTTCGTCTATTGAACTTAATGTTTCCATTTGCATAACCACAGTACCGTTCTCTATGTCTGTATTCCCTACATTGGTCACCTCTGTATTAGGCATAACAGGGAAATTTAAATCTTTTAAGGTCTTTGGATAGTCTTCACCTGTACTGGGTACAATATTTACAGGATCCCGCAAATATACAGTCTTAGAATCATCGTTTTCAGTTGGAATCTTGGATACTACCGCAGAAGATCCAGTAGCGGCTGGTGCTTTCGAATCCTCAACACAGGCTTGTAAAGCGCAAAATAATAGTAGAATGTATAATATATTGTTTTTCATGATTTCTTAATTGTATTCACGAATTTGCATACTAAATAGCTAATATTCAATAGAAACGCAAATATTATTTGAGCTTAAGCTATCTTGATATTATATATCAAGAAGAAATATTGATTGTATAGAGCTGTAAAAGAACGGATTACTTGAAAAGTGCCCGAACACCAGTAGAAAACTCGACCGAGTTAAATCTATCATTATTTGGTCCAAGCCCTTTGCTGTCTAGATATTGCGCATAAGTGGTCTGCCCAAAAATACTGTAGCGCGAAGAAATCTTTCGCTCAAACCCTAAACCAAGGTTAACGGTGAGGTATCTGTTTTCTATATAAGAGCCTCCCTCAAACCAACCCAATGAAAAGATTTTATCGGATAAAATATCTGCTTCTTCGAAGAGTATTTTTGATTCGTCTAAACCTGGCCTTTTATTGTCTCCTAAGAAATTGGATTTGATGAAATAGTTGGCTTGTGTAGCGACATGCATAGTAGCTCCACCATGCATATAAAAATGCGTTTTCCCTTTTTTGTCATTGAAGTGATATCGCAAATTTAAAGGCACACTCAAAAGGTTCATTTGAATCTTGTCTATCTCGATAGACAGATACCCTTGTCTTACGTTACCAACATTTTGAATGCCTTTAGGGGTGTACTGTCTAGAAGTAAATTTGAACCCCGATTCTAACTCCCACTTACCGTAGAGCAAACTTGTAGACAAACCTGCTCCATATCCTAAAGTCGCGTGATTATAGGACTTGAGATTAAGGATGTTGTCATAGGGAGTCATAATATAAGTATAGATAGCATCTAAGTGTGCGCCTAATCGCCATCTCAGAATAGTATTATCCGTATCACAAGCAAAGCAAGCAGTAACGACATCTCC
>CAKZVJ010000198.1 GCA_937923345.1 uncultured Saprospiraceae bacterium | reverse complement strand
TCGATATATCGTACGTGAGTGCGAAGTACTTGAAAATAATAGTGACACCCAATTATGGGTATACAAAGCACCAGACATTACGGGAAAAGTTGATTTTTGGCGAAATACATGGTCTATGAAAAAAAGAAACTAATGCGTTCTTATACATTTTTATATTTACTTTTTTTGTTTGCATGTTTATCCAATTGCGAAGAGGAAGTCTTAATTGATTCAAGAGTTTCAAATTTTTACGGACATTGGCATGTTACAACTACATTTGTAACAGTTGAAAACGATTCAATAATCAACGAAAGTGCAACCAGGATAAACTATAATTTCAAAAGTGACTTTAAAGGAAATATTTATCAAATTAACAATCCTTTAATTGACTCAATTGGATTTAATTGGGATTTTGATCTGGAGAATAATAAATTTATTAGAGGACCATTACCTAGTTTAAATCGTCCAGCTACTACAAATACAATAATTACTAATACCATTGATAGGATTGTATTTAATGAAGATAATCCCTTTCGTGATACTTCAACGGGAACATATCAAATACGAACTTATAAAATGGATAGAGTCCGTTAGCTTATGCTTTAGGCTATCTATAATATTTAAGCATCAAAATTTACTAGAATAATTTTGTGTCCATTTATTATCCCCTTCGGGCGAGGGGTGGAAGTGATATGAAGTAGTCAAGAAGGCTAGTGCTGCTCACTGAGAGGTAGCTGAACGGCAGAGTGAAGATGACTCGAAGGGTTAGCAGCACAGCCTGAGTGGCTGCTGAATACAAACGTACGACCCGGTCCCTCGCGTGCGGATTGGTGTAGAGGCAAAGAGGGGCGCCCCCAAATCATAAAATCAATAGAATAAAAACAGTTGTAAATAAAGAACAAATCTCTACCGCTAAAATGCGTGGTGTATCGCGTCTCCTACATAGAAGATGTAGAACAAGATCAGCATCAATCCTTCCCACATGGTTATCTTCTTGTTGTTGGAGACAATACCGAATAGGAGGGTCATCACAATCATCAAGGGTAGACTAGAAGTGATGATGTGTCCTGGTATCTCTAAAGTGCCAAAGAATCTTGAGAAGGACATCACACAATAGGTATTGAAAATATTGGAGCCTAAAACGTTACCAATCGCAATAGAAGTTTTACCTTTTTTAGCGGCACCGATACTCACGATAATCTCTGGTAGAGAAGTGCCAAAAGCAACCACGGTCAGAGCAATCATCTCCGGGCTGATACCGGCTTTCATAGAAAGATTGGAGATGGCTTTGATGGTGAAATCTGCTCCCAGCCAAACCATGATACCGCCCAAGATCAACAAGCCATAGGTTTTAGCGCTTACCTTTTCTCTTTCTTCGTCCTCTTCTTCTCTTTCGTTTTTGAAAGAATACATGAGGAATATAGCTAAGCCTCCCAAAAATAAGAAGGCTTCAAAGAAGGTGAAGTTCCCGTCTTGTAAAGTGAAAAACAGGAGAAAAGCGGAACCCCACAAAAAGGGCATGTCAATGTGCCAAATATTATAATCTAGATTGATCTGACGTATGCTAATCGCAACAAGTCCCAGGACGAGCGCTATATTGGTGATATTGGAGCCCACTACATTACCTACTACTATCGCAGATTCTCCCTGAAGTACGGAGGAAATAGAAGTCGCCAACTCCGGTAAAGAAGTCCCAAAAGCTACTATAGTAAGGCCTATAATGAATGGGGAAATACCAAAGGATAATCCAATCTCCTCTGCTGAATCGATGAACCAATCAGAGCCTTTGAGCAGTGCTGCAAGACTTACAACGAATATTCCTATTTGTATCAGTACCTCCAAGAGTAGCTAATTGAAAATGAGTGTCAAAAGTACACTTCTTTTATATAATAACATGAGTCCACTCTGGAAATTAACGGATTGCAAAAAATGTGCTAAAAACTATCATCCATTATATGTCAATTCATATGTTGCTACGTATGGAGGTTCTGAATGTTTGAAAGCTTAGGAGGTACGCTATACTAGTATGACCAGAGGTCGTGCTCGAAATTTTGCAGCTCTTGCTTTATTTTGTCTGCTTCTTGCAAGAGTGTAAGGCCTTGATACATGTCCTGAAGGCGATTGTCCCTTACATTGCTCTGTTTAGTAATATGGGAGGCAAATAAGCGCATCTGAAAGAGGTCATCCCAGGTCACTTGGGCAGCATCATTGAAATCATTGGCCACCAACTGGCGGGACAAGTATTGACGGGAGCTAGGAAAATGAATCCAGAAAAGGGGTTGTTCGTAGAGGTCAAGCCCATTTTCGTCTGTGCGCATCTTGATTGGGGATAAGCCTATGATTTGTACCCGCATACTAGAGGTAGCTTCATCAAAGTACCAGATCTCGTTGAGCCTAAATTTTTTGATGTCTTCGAAGAAAATTTCATTACGCACGACTTCAAAAGTTTCAATAAAATTTTCTGGATCAAATAGCCTCACCGTGTCTATATCGTAAAAAATCCCAGCCATATCATCAATTGGCTCTTCGAATTTAGCATCTCTATAAATGTTTATGTCACCATTCTCAGCGCCCTGCTTGAGCAAATCAAAGAAGGGGGCAGCAGGGTACATGAAGGGCAGATTTTGTTTTTGCTTGACGTCAATAACCCTAGAAATACGTTTTTGCCAAAATATATCTGCCTCGCGGATAGGTGGATAGGGTAGCATGGTTCGTTCTTTGACCATACGGCGCGAAACGATGTCATTGATAGGGGCTTGGCTGAATGCCAGATTGGAGATACACATAAGTAGGGCACTTACAAAACAGGTCAACTGATTCATATTCTAATTTTTTTGAATGATGGAATAAAGGAGAAATACTGGATACTATGGTATTTCCGGCCTTAAATGGTTTACTCGAAATTTAACCCTTGTGTAAAATTTGAGTTAAATCAGTAGTGTATTGTGAAGCTTACGATTATATAATGTGTTAATTGATAAAAGAAACATATTTTTGCCCTATAATTTCTAAAATGCCACTGGATCAAGTAGACGTAGATAGGTTGGGTGATGAGAAGGAAATGTCCTTTTTAGAGCACCTTGAAGAATTGCGCTGGCATATCGTACGCTCTATTGTGGTTATCTTAGTAGCAGCAATAGCTATCTTTGTGGTACATAAATGGTTTTTTAATACCATTATCATGGCACCCACAGAGGAAAATTTTTTTTCCTACCGTGCTCTTTGTAGGTTTAGCAACTTCCTCGGTATGGGAGATGCCTTCTGTATCCGTCCTCCAGAATTTGAAGTCATAGCTGTAGGTTTTGGAGAGACCTTTATCACTGCGGTCAAGGTGTCTATATTTGGGGGATTTATCATCGCTTTTCCGTATGTCTTATATGAAGTGTGGAAGTTCATCAAGCCTGGTTTGTATAAGGAAGAACAATCTGTGGCCAGAGGTTTTGTGTTTGTATGTTCGACCTTGTTCTTGACGGGGGTACTGTTTGGATATTATGTGATAGCACCCTTTGCGGTAAATTTCTTATCTGGTTTTAGTTTGCCTGGGGTAGTTAACAAACCAACCTTGGCATCCTATATTGACTATCTATTGATGTTTACAGCGCCTGCTGGTTTGACCTTTGAATTGCCTGTAGTGGTTTACTTTTTGGCAAAGGTTGGTTTGGTAAGTCCAGAAGGAATGAAAAAATATAGACGACATGCTATTGTTGTTATTTTGATCGGTGCTTCTATTATTACGCCACCAGATGTGGTAACTCAATTTTTGATTGGGGTGCCTTTATACTTTTTGTACGAGATCAGTATTATTATTGCTAGACGGGTGCAAGCCAAGAACGCGTCTAAAGAACTCCAAACTACTACTTCATAATGACCAAGCAAC
>CAKZVJ010000197.1 GCA_937923345.1 uncultured Saprospiraceae bacterium | reverse complement strand
GTGACCGAGTGAACGAGTGACCGAGTGAACGAGTGACCGAGTGAACGAGTGACCGAGTGAACGAGTGACCGAGTGAACGAGTGACCGAGTGAACGAGTGACCGAGTGAACGAGTGACCGAGTGAACGAGTGACCGAATTGGTCTACTAATTTTGGTTTACGCATATTGTAATAGTTTATGTTAAGAAATAAATTAAATTTTTTGTTTGTGAGGTTAGCAGAGAATGGTGAAGCGTTAGAATCTGTAGGGTTAAACTTCAATATGCTATACTAGACTTGCTCTAAAAATACGCAATATTTAAATAAAACAGAATTATTTGTTGACTTTTTAAGCAAGATCAAAATTAAATTAGGTAACAAGAAGAATATAAACACAGTCTGTTTATTTCAAGGCGAGGCGGTTCAGCCGGAAGCCCTGCAAGGACAAGTGGTAGAAGCGGTATACCATGTATGGACGCATGGCAATGTGTCCTTACATGGTGTAAGAGCGGATGACACGACCCAAGGCTTTGGTGGGCAGATTGGCAGGGGTGGCAAAAGCCACTGGGATGGCCCCAAAAAATTATCCTCCCAACAATTATAAACCACATAAAAAAAGTGGACTGCCTACGCTACTTAGACAATCCACTGATTAATTTTTAAAATAAGATTCTTTATTTGCTATTCGGGTCGGTGCCTCTGAATACGTTTACTTTTGGGTTGGTCGGATTGCCGGCAGAACGTCGGTAAGATACGATCTGGCCAGTGTGATATACAGCATCCAATAAGGGACCATTGATCAGTCGCCAAAATGAATGCGAGCTCGCGGTCTCCCCTCTTGAGAAAATCACGTTGCGCTCATTGAAATCTAGATTAGGATTTTCGTTTAGGTAATCGCTTGCTTGTTTTAGATTGTTGAGTGTACTGAGGCGGAGTGCTTCGAAATCCATATCTGTCTTAGGGGCAGGTCGTACATTCGCTTCTCCTAGAACTGTCTTAAGGATGGTCAGCGAAAGGCCATGAATATGCTCCAAAACTTGCGCTGCCGTCTTACCTGCATTGCCTGGATCGTATGCTAAATCTTTTTCGGTCAAGCCTTCAGATGCCCAATGGTATCGGTAGCCAAGTCCATCAATGGCGCGCTGCATGACCGCTGCTGGTGTAAAAGCCTCTGGGAACTCACCTATGCTTTGGTAGGGTGCATTCATCTTGTTCATCATTTTTGAAGCTTGACTGCTAGGACTAGTGGTCGGTTGACTTGTGGCCTGTGTCGTCGGTCTTGTCGTTTGAGCTATCGTCATGCCAATCATGGTGCATGCGATAATTAATGTCAATAGTATTCTCTGCATGGTAGTGTGTTTATCGTATGATGCTTAAATCAATGGGTAAGACTCTGGAGAAACCTCGTGCATCAATTGGTATATGCGCTCGATGATATCTTCTACATTCGGTTTAGTGAAATAGTCACCATCCGAACCAAAAGGAGTCCGATGATCTTTGGCCGAAATGCTAACAGGCTTAGAGTCCAAAAATGCATAGGCACCGTCTCTGTCCACCACCTTTTGCAGCATATAACCGGTAGCGCCTCCAGAAAAATCTTCGTCTAAAAATACGATGCGATTCGTCTTCTTGATACTATGTAAAATTGTTTTTTCTAAATCAAATGGGATAAGCGTTTGTATGTCTATCAACTCTACCTCTACACCCATATCTGCCAATAGTGGAAGCGCCGCCTCTGCTATGCGTACACATGATCCATAGGTCACCAAGGTAACATCTGCCCCTTCCTGTAGCACCTCTGGTGCTCCTAAAGGAACGGTATACTCGCCAATATTATCTGGCATGACTTCTCTCAGTCGGTAACCATTGAGGCACTCTATGACTAGGGCCGGGTCATTGCTCTGCAATAAAGTGTTGTACATCCCTACGGCTTGCACCATATTTCGCGGGACACATATATACATACCTCTGAGAGAATTGAGTAGCAGCCCCATCGGAGAACCTGCATGCCATATCCCTTCGAGTCGGTGCCCTCTAGTACGAATGATGGCGGGTGCCTGCTGTATATTGTCACTTCTATATCTCAGGGTAGCCAAATCATCTGATAGCGCCGGCAATCCATAAATCAGGTAATCCAAGTATTGTATCTCGGTGATCGGGCGGAGACCTCGCATTGCTAAACCGATGGCCTGTCCTACGATAGTCCACTCTCGGATCCCAGTATCAAAGACTCGGTTGATGCCATACTTTTCTTGCATGCCTGCAAAGCCTTGGTTCACATCTCCTATCCTACCTACATCTTCTCCAAAAGCAAAAATTCGCTCATCTCTAGAGAGGCAGATATCGAAGAATTTATTGAGGACATTGAAGCCAGTTGCTTTGGTAGAATCTTCTGTCACTACAGGATGTACTATCGGCACATTGATGGCAGACTTGTCTGACTGGCTGTATAAATAATCATGGTACCTTTCTGTGGCAACCTCATAAATATTTTCTAACCAATCATGCAGCTGTGCCTTGATAGGTAGGTCATAGGGATTGAGATAGAAAAGAATTTTGCGCACATATTTAGTCACCTCATAAAGCAATGGCTCTCGTAAAGCGGCAAACTCTTTTAATAGTTTTTGTACCGAAGGATGCTCGATGGTAATCTGCGCTAAAAGGGCTTCCGCGCTTTTTCTTTCTTCCTCAATAGGTCGTTGGAAATTGTCCCAAGCGATGTTTCTTTTTTCTTTGACAAAGTCTACTGCTCTTTGTTGCAGCTCTTCAATTTCTTGTGCAGTGGCGATATTATTATCTATAATCCACTCTGCCATGACAGCGTTGCAGTCGTATTCCTTCTCCCAATCTAATCTTTCTTTGGACTTATATCTTTCGTGTGATCCAGAAGTCGAATGGCCCTGTGGTTGTGTCAATTCTTCTACGTGAAATAGTGCTGGAATATGGGTATCCCTGATTTCTTCTACTTTGTCCGTAAACAAAGTGACCATCGCCTGATAGTCCCATCCTTTGACTTTATGGATCTTCAATCCACCTTCTATATTATTATGCGAAAGTCCATCTAGGGCTTTGGAAATACTTCCTTTAGCAGTTTGATATTTCTTAGGCACTGAAATCCCGTAGCCGTCATCCCATACGAACACTGCTAAGGGTACTTTGGTGACGCTGGCTGCGTTCATCGTTTCCCAGAACACTCCTTCTGATGTACTGGCATCGCCTATGGTACAAAAGCTAACTTCATTGCCTTGGTTGGAGAAATTTTGATCGGGGTCTATGTTATTGTTTTCGCGATATTTTTTGGAGGCAAAGGCCAATCCAAAACTTCTAGCCATTTGTCCTCCCGTAGAGGAAATGCAAGAACTGACGTTTTTGAGATCGGTATGTCTAGTCCATTCTCCAGCCTCATCTACCAGCGGAGTGGCAAAGTGGTTGTTCATCTGTCTACCTCCTGAGAACGGGTCATTATTGGCATCAGCGTATAACTGCGCAAAATATTCTTCTACAGAGCAAAGTCCTAAGGCAAACATAAAGGTCTGATCCCTGTAGTATCCGGATCGAAAATCTCCCTTCTTGAAGGCCCTGGCCATAGCTACCTGAGGCACTTCTTTTCCATCTCCTAGAATTCCAAATTTGCCTCGACCCGACAAAACGTCTTTTCTGGCGAGCAGACTGGCTTCTCTACTGACCAGACATATCCAAAAATCACTGAGTACTTCTTCATGATTTTGATTGGTTTGACTCACTGTTTGCAGCAAATTTTGATCTAAAACTGGATTTTCAATCATATTAATAGCAGATGTTAGTTATTTGGTCGAAATGGAGCTCAAATATACGAATATCCGTTCGTATACAGGTGACTCTGCTTCATTATTTATGTCTCAATACTACTACAACTGGCGGGTATCCTAGGTTTACTTTTGACAAGCCCTTAACACTATTAACCTTAGTTTAACAAGGAAATCAAGCGTGGATATTTCATATTAGTATGATAATTGCTAATTTTGTGGTAGTGGGTTTGAACATAGGCTCACTAAGAATGTTTTTTAACCAACAAGTTAAAACTTATAAAATGAAGAATATATTAACATTATTGACGCTTTGCCTTTGCATTGGCTTTTTATCTGCTCAAGATGCACCAAAAGAAGCTGTCGATAACACTACATCTGACGGTCCTGTAATGGAGTTTAATGATATCGTAGTAGACTATGGTACTATCAAGCAAAATTCTGAGCCATTCAGAGTATTCAACTTTACCAATACTGGTACTGAACCACTAGTCATCAAGCATGCAAAAGGTAGCTGCGGATGTACTGTGCCTACTTACCCGAAGGAGCCAATCCTACCAGGTGAATCCAATGAAGTAAAAGTTAGATACGATACTAAAAGAATAGGAAAATTTACTAAAACGGTTACTTTGACAACCAATGAGGACGTGGGAAAGAGAGTTCTTACGATCAAAGGTGAAGTATTGAAGCCTGAAGCAGAACCTGCTGCAGTACCGTTAAGTGAACCATCAATATTGAACGGAGGAAACTAATATCGTTCTTTCGCTGACAAAAAAGCCTCTTTCATCTGATGATGAAAGAGGCTTTTTTGTTGTTTAAACCACATTGATAAACGAGGTTTTCCAAAAAAAGAGGAAACCCCTGCCTGTAAACAAGCAAGGGCCTCTAACCCAAACAAATAAACACAAAAACTGTCTTTATGGTTTCTACCACTTACGCCGAGCAAATCTTAGATAATGACCTAGAGACGCTTAGCGTAAAAGATATCTCATCTTAAAACTAGTTAAATAGTCTAATCCATCCAATAGACCCTTTAAAATAATGTGACATTGAATTGAAGAGTGACTTCTATTTACATCGCATAATCTGCTAGCTGCGAGAATACTATCTTAAAATGGATTTTGTCGTATACAATTAACAATAAACCTACATATATAGGCCTTAGGGTTTATATTTTACTCCCTTAAAAATTTTATAAAAATCGAACATAATTACAAATCTTTGGTGAACGTTAGCACTAAAAAGGTGACGGCATTTATGGCCCACTACATATGCAAAAAATCAAAATTTCAAATTTTCTAAGTAACTCTTATATCTATTTGGATTGAACAATTAGTTTTGCTTTACATTCATACTATATATCAAAAATCAAATATGATACTTGTACTATCTCCAGCTAAGACATTAAATGAAGAACCTAGTCCTCTAAAAAATCATACTGACTTAGTGTTTGCCAATGAAAGTGTACAGCTTGCCAAAAAATTGAAAAAACTCAAGCAAGAGGAGCTTGAAAGTTTGATGCACATCAGCAGCAATTTGGCGGAGCTGAATATGGGAAGGTATAAGAATTTCAAAAAAGAATTTACTCCTGAAACTGCTAAGCAAGCCATTCATATGTTCAAAGGCGATGTCTACGTCGGACTAGATGCGCAGTCCTTTGACAAAAACGATATGAAATTTGCGCAAAAGACCGTCCGCATTCTCAGCGGCCTATATGGAATTATCAAACCACTAGATCTCATACAGCCCTACCGTCTAGAAATGGGAACTCCTTTTGCTAATAAACATGGCAAAAACTTATATGAATTTTGGGGTAACAAGATAACAGAGCAACTCAATAATGAGCTGACAGAGAGTAAATCTAGTCACCTGCTCAATTTGGCTTCCGTAGAGTATTTCAAATCTATACAAAGAGACGAACTAGTCAAGCCAGTGCTGGATATTGATTTTAGAGAAGAGCGAGATGGAAAACTAAAGGTCATTTCATTCACAGCCAAAAAAGCAAGAGGCGACATGGCAAGGCAAATCGTCAGACAACGTATCAAAAAAGCGGAGGACCTGAAAGAGCTCAATATCATGGGCTATACCTTTGACAAAAGTGGATCTACAGATTCCAAATACCTGTTCATAAAATCATAGCTTCTATACCTTTAACTAAAGTGAAGTAAAATAGGTAAGGGGATCTATACGTTATATAAGTGCATCGCATGGCATGGAACTAAGTTTTTTAGACTTACGTTTTGGGTATACAATGATGTTTCAACCTCTAGATTAGCTTTTGACAATATGCTTTTAGTACCAGCTCACTTTATTATGATCAACAGCCTACTCCCCTTGTGGACAGGCATGTACATAATGAGCCTTTTCAAAAAAAGCAGTATTCCCTTAATTCCTGAAAACAGCATTAATCATCCATACTTTTTACCAAAAGAAGTTCTTATATTGAAGAAACAACTATTTTATCAAGACAAAGACCTCGTTTAGTTCAAATGGAAGAATACTACAAAGAAGCCAAAAAGATTGTCAAAAAGAAGAAGAGTTTCTACGGAAACTTTGCAAGCTGGTTAATCATGTCCATTTTCTTTTTTGTACTTAATATGAGTACTAACGGCAGTTTTCATTGGTGGATATTTCCTGTGTTAGGTTGGGGTATTGGAGTTGCATTCCAGTATGTGGATACCTTTGGTGTATTCAATTCCAAAAACTGGGAAAAAAACGAAATAGAAAAAGAAATGACCAGGCTCTATTCTAAAGATCGCTACAAAGCGAACAAAGAAGGGCTCAGTCTAGATGAAATCCCAAATAAAGAAGCACTAGATGTTCCTGACTTTGAAGAATTGAAAAGAGAATGGGACGATCAGGAGTTTGTCTAATCAACTACTCACAATACACTCTAATCAACTTATCCACTCTATCCTTAATAGCCTTTTATTCTTTATCCAATTTATGGAAAAATAATTCTGTACTGAAATCCTTCAGAGCTGATCAAAACTGATCTTCTATTTATATTTTCTACCCATACGTTCACTAGCTTGAAGAAACTAGGACTAAAGGTCATCGGGGCTCTATTTGTATTTATATTTTTATTATATGTTTTTGTTTATTTTATAAATCGCTGATGAAAATGAAATCTTTTCGAAGTACAAAAATTAATTATTAAATATATCTAGACATATACACATTATATATTTTTGTTATATGTTGTATTAGTGTGAGTTACAGCACTCCTCAAAAAAAATAATTTTTTTATCAAAAAAAACGTAACCCTTGAAACCTCTGAGGGAAACCTATCCATGATGTCCCGTTTAATTATAATAGGAAGACGGAACATACTTAGTCATGAGAAAACTACTTACCCATCTTTCTCCATTCTACCCTGAATGGAATGAAATAAGAAAAAATTCGATTGCTGATCACAAAGAAAATATTGGCATGATGACTGAAAGTGGAAGCACTTTCAAAAAATGGACTGTTAGCTCTAAATCCGATTACAAAAATTGCTTGGACGTGAGACACCCAATCAATTTACATGAGATTAGAATTTATATTTAGGTTAACAAATAATTGTAAAGTTTATGGATTCTTCAATCTGAGAAGACCACTCCATAGAGCTCAGGAATAGAGGATTAATAGATGTCCAGTTTAGAGACAGATATTATTTCTCTATTCCTAAACAGTCCATTTATCATTTTTGTCAAGGTGTAGCATTCTACATAAAGAGCTTCTGCTAAACTCGATTGTAAATCCGGATTCTGCCCTGGGCGCTCGCCCCGGTAGATCCGGAATTTTTTTTGCCCCTACCCTATTTTTTTTTGAAAGGAGTATCCATGCCTCTATTTGAAAAAAATAGAGGCATGGTCGCGCTATTCGTTTGTACTCGGCACCTCTCATCGGCATGTAAACATAGTCCTAGCTAGTCTTCGCTCAGCCGCTCAGCCGTTTTTTTACTCAATGGAAATTGCATATTTTTAAGCCATGATAGCAATGTTCAGCGAAAGGATAGCAAAGGCACTCCATTTGGAGAAAAAAAGAGTGAAAGCTGTAATCGATTTATTGGAAGAAGGGGGGACTATTCCCTTCATAGCCAGGTATAGAAAGGAGTTGAGTGGATCTATGGATGAGGTCAATATCGCAGACATAGCAGAGCATCTCAAAAAGCTAAACGAACTCGTAGCAAGAAAAGAAACCATCGAAAAAGCCATCTCCGAGCAAGGAAAGCTCAGTCCAAAATTGGCTCAACAAATCAAAGACTGCTGGGACCCTACCCGCCTGGAGGATATTTACTTACCTTATAAAAAGAAGAGACAAACTCGAGGAGAAAAAGCTAAGAAGCTAGGTCTAGAACCATTAGCCAAATTGATCTTTGCCCAAGATAATGTAGCTCTAAAAAACGCCTCTAATAAATATCTTAATAAGGAAGTTCCAAATGTAGAAGATGCCCTTGCTGGTGCAAGAGATATTATCGCAGAATGGATCAACGAAGATGCGGGCTTGAGAGATAAGATTAGAAGATTGTTCTCAAAAGAAGCCTCTATTCAATCCAAAAAAGTAAAAAGTAAAGAAGAGGAAGCAAAAGTGTACAAAGATTACTTTGACTATGTACAGCCATTAGCAAAGTGCCCTTCTCATCGACTACTGGCCATTCGTCGCGGTGAAAAACTAGGTCTCCTGCGCGTCAGCATAGACATAGACTTAGATCGCGCTCAAGATGCAATCGAAAGAGTAGTCATTAAAAATAACAGCGAATCAGCGAAGCAAGTTAAACTAGCCATCGCTGACGCCTACAAGAGATTACTGAAACCATCGATAGAAACGGAGTTCAAAAACCTGAGTAAGGATAAGGCGGACTTAGTGGCCATGGAAGTATTTGCCCGAAACTTGAGGCAACTCTTACTGGCCGCTCCACTGGGCGAAAAGGTAGTCCTAGGCCTAGACCCTGGATTTCGAACGGGCTGCAAACTAGCTGTCCTCGATAATACGGGTACTCTGCTGTACAATACCGCTATCTATCCGCATCCACCTCAAAATAAAGCTGCGGAAGCCAAACACAAATTAGCCCAGTTGATAGAAAAGTATCAGGTGGAAGCCATTGCTATCGGCAATGGTACCGCTGGACGAGAAACCATGCAATTGTGCAAAGGAATTGACTTGCCCTACCCTGTCGACATTTACTTTATCAATGAAGCTGGGGCTTCCATTTACTCTGCTTCTAAAATAGCTAGAGAAGAATTTCCCAATGAAGACATTACCGTCAGAGGAGCTGTTTCTATTGCCCGCAGGTTGATGGATCCATTAGCAGAGCTAGTGAAGATAGATCCCAAATCTATTGGTGTAGGTCAATACCAGCATGATGTAAATCAAACGAGGCTTAAGGAAAATTTAGACCAAGTAGTATCTTCTTGTGTGAATGCAGTAGGCATCAATCTTAATACAGCAAGCGAACCTTTATTAAGTAATGTATCTGGCCTCAATACTACACTAGCCAAAAACATAGTGAGGTATAGAAATGAGAATGGTTCCTTTAGTTCAAGATCAGAGCTCAACAAAGTAAAGCGCCTAGGTAAAAAAGCATTTGAGCAAAGTGCTGGTTTTCTGAGAATCAAACAAAGTAAACACCCACTAGATAATACAGGAGTACATCCCGAGCGTTATACCTTAGTAAAAGAGATGGCCGCCTCTGTAAACTGCAAGGTGGAAGAACTCATTGGCAATGACGCCAAGATCGATGCTATCAAATTAAGTACTTTTATATCCGTTGAAGCGGGCTTACCCACTCTAAAAGATATTCAGAAAGAACTGAAGCGACCTGGTCTTGACCCTAGAGGGGAAGCCAAGCAAATAGAATTTAACGATAAAATAAAAAGTATAGAAGATTTAGAGATTGGGATGATTCTACCAGGGGTAATCAATAACATCACCAAGTTTGGTGCATTTGTAGATATAGGAATCAAGAAGGGAGGCATGGTACACATCTCCCAATTGGCTAACAAGTTTGTCAAAGATCCTGCTGATGTGGTACACTTAGAACAACACGTACAAGTCAAAGTCTTAGAGATAGATATAGACAGAGGCAGAATCCAACTTTCTATGAAAGATGTAAATCAATAAAATGAAAAAATATACGCACCAAATTATATTACTTGTCGCAGTAGTTTGCATCTGTTTTGCATGCAAGCCAAAACAAATAGGTCAATCCACTCCTAGCCCAACGGTCGTTTCAGACATCACCGTAGAATTTCTCGATAGTCTAGATGCGTCCAAAACTGTGCTCATCGACAATACAAATCAAATATTCAGTCGATTGACAAGACTGGATATGTGCATTCAGATGAAAGGCGATTGCAAAGAGGATGAGTCGATGGAGTCACTAGTCAGTAGATATAAGAAATACCTACAAGTAGACGTCACCAACTTTACAGATGAAGAAATCAAGTGGATGAGTGGTCTTTGGGCGGAGGCCGTTAATCTATGCAATGGACTCAACAAAAATATACTCCCCCCGAATGTGAAGCTCATCAAATCCAAAGGTACCTACTATGGTGGAGACGCTTTTTACACACGCGAAAACTGTATCGTTTTTCCAGCGGAGCGGATCGCATTAAGAGATAATCAGTCTATGCTCTCAGTGATGTTGCACGAGATCTTTCATTTATACAGTAGAGCAAAGCCAGATAAACAAGCTGCACTATACAACATCATCGGCTTTAAGCAGATTGGAGACTCAAGAGAGCTACTTATAGACAGCCCTTTGAAAGAACGCATATTGTCTAATCCAGATGGTCCTAATTTTGCCTATGCCATTGATTTGACTTCTAGCAAAGGAGATATCAAATGCATTCCAATCATTAGCTCTACCCTACCGAAATTCACAAAAGAGAAAGGGCAGTTTTTCGACTATCTCTATTTTGACTTATTTGAGGTGCAGAAGCAATCGGATGGAAGCTGGAAAGTAATTTCTGATGCTGAGGGGCAAGCAATGGTGCCTGATGATGCGATGCCTTCCTTCTTCGATCAAATAAAATACAACACCCAATATATCATACATCCAGATGAAGTCTTGGCGGATAATTTTATGATTCTCGCCTTATCCAAAAAAGACCCTTCCTCACTAGATGCATTTGATGAAGCAGGAAAAGAATTGCTTAAAAAAATAGAAAAGGCTTTGTAAGGACAGTATAAAAAGTAGCAATATTAATGAATAGAGTCAACAAATATATTCTTTCCTTAGAAGCGCCTATATCTGATGTCCCATAGCTCTTATCTAGAACTATTAGTCCACTCTCCATTTCACTAGGTCCCTTATCAGGCCTACCCACACAAATCCTAGTAGAACCATCTTTATTTACCTGAGGCAATGATCAATGAACCCCCTTACCTAGGTACAAAAAAAAATCCCTGCATCTAAAAGGGAGTAAGATGCAGGAAGATTAAACAAACATACTATGAGAAAACTAGGATAAATATATGAGTGTTTTATGTTATATGTTAGCCACTTTGACGGGGGTGTAGCAAATGATATAGAAGTGGTTCCTTTGGCTTAGAAAGCGGTCGTCAGTCTTGCCTAAAATATGGTCGAAATGGAGCTATTTGAGTTTAAAATCGACAACGGGGAGGATCAGTACTACCCTTGTCCCCATAGCTTTGCCTGTATTTTTGTCATACAAGTCGATGGTTTCTACAGATAGGTCGGGGCTATTAAGGCTAGATTTGAGGACTTCCAATCTCTTTTGGGTAATAGAGGTGCCCATGGACTTATGCTGCTCATGATACCCCCCCTTGGCTTGAATTTCGCCTGCTTTTACTCTTCCGATTCCGTTATCTTCAATAATGCACTTGATAGTATCGTCGGTATGATACAGAAACTCTACCAGCAACTTACCATCGCTTCTAGTTCGTATGCCGTGCTCTAATGCATTTTCTACATAAGGCTGCACGATCATACTCGGTAGACAAGTCAAGTCCTCCTCTAGGTCTTCATCTACCTTGACCAGGTAAGACATCTGATCAGAGTAGCGTAGTTTTTTATTGATGGCTAAATACTCTTTGAGAAATTCTACCTCGTCTTCAAGAGATAAACTTTCTATATCAGAATAGTAAAGACTCTTTCTGATTAGGCTCGCAAATTGCGCAAGGTATTTGGCTGCATTTTCTTTTTCATTAGAACTTATATAGCCCTGTATAGAGTTGAGTGCATTATGAATAAAATGAGGATTCATCTGCGCTCTCAAGGCTTTTAGCTGAAGCTTTTTTGACTCCAAACGCAGTAGTTCTGATTCTTGCTCCTTTCTTTGTGCGTCGTACTTTATTTGGAGCTCAGTGATTTTTCTTGCTTTTACTTCCTGTTGATATTCTTCGTTATGGTTGGTGTGCATCAATTGATACTTATAGGCCATTTCGAAGTTTTCTTGTTCTGCATAAAAAGCAGCAATCGACTGGTACATGATAGCCAATAATTTATTGCTCCCACTAGCTTTAGCATACTCAAAAGCGCGGAGAAGAGAATCTGACCGCTTTTGGTTTTTATTCAATCGTAAGTACGCCTCCGCTTTCCATAGTTGTAAATAGAAAAGATTCTTTAAATCCTTCTTTTCTTGCTGATCGTAAATATTCTCTGCAGCAATATATTTTTCTAATGCTTTTTTGTTTTCGCCTTGTTCGAATAGGCAGTACCCAGCATTGGCATAAGCTCCCGCTTTAGCAGCCATACTATCATCATCGGTGGTCGATATTGATTTTTCAAAAAATGATTTTGCCGTTTCATATTCTTCCAAAGCGATGTAGCCTAAGCCACACAATAGATAGTGCCAGCTCATCCGGCCTTTGATTTTATTCTTTTCGCAGATGTCTACCACATTGGTATAGGCCTGTACGCTCTGCTTCACATCGCCGTTGTGCTCAAAGATATTACCCAGTCCACTTTGGATGACTGTTTGGAAATAATAATCTTTAGTTTCTAAGGCTACCGCCTTATCGAATCTCTTTTGCGCTTTGTGAAAAACAGAAAGCGCCTTATCATAATTTTCTGCTTTGAGCAGTACTCCTGCTTCTCTACAGAGTAGTCTTGCTTTTAGTTTTGGTTCAGGAAAATCACGCAATATACGCTCTGCTTTAGCAATGTAATACCTAGCTACATCTAGTTTGTCCAGATTGATACAAACTCCGGCAAAGTCAATATATGCTTCGATTTGTTCTTTGACGTCCCCAGATGTTTCTAAAATTTCGATCGCATTTTTAAACATACTCTCAGCCAATTCATAATCGTAGTCTTGATTATGAATCACTCCTGCTTTCAGCAAATAGCTCAAAAATATCTCAGGCTCTTTATGCTCCCTTAGCAGCATCTCCATTTGATGAATAGCAAATTTTGCTCTCTTATTATCAGTGTAAATAAGCTGATCAGTCAATTGATCAAGCATACGAAGTCGTTGGATAGGCTCTTCGCTAGATAGAATAGCTTGTTCGAGTCGAGAAATAGATTCTGTATACATAGGACAAAACAGTAAAGACAAAAAATAACAAAAACGGGTACACAAAACTGTGCCCCGTTAATTTCTTGACAGTGAATCAGTGAGGTACAGTACCTCCCCAACCACCAAACCAGAAAAATGATCGCTTGCTTCCTCCCTTGATTTTTTGCATATCCACAAGGTCGAGTACAAACAGGTCCTTCTTCAAGTCCTGAAGTTTAACCAATTTTCCCATAGTATAGGATTTTCGTAATGTTAAAAATTGTCAGTAAATACAATATTGCGCTTTCCAAAAAAAACACAATCCCTTTTGCGTCTGAGAGGTAATACTACATTGTCGTATTACATTCCCATTTGCATATTCTTTAACTGCTGTATAAAAGCAGGTCTTCTTCTTCTCGATACTTCTATCTCTTTGCTATCATCCATTATAAGATATCCGCCCTCTCCTTTCACAAACTTTTGCATGTAGTTCAAATTGATCACATGCTTTTTGTGTACACGAAAGAAATTTTTGTTTTCCAATAAATCAGCATACCACTTTATAGTTTTGGAAACCGTTATCTTCTGCTTGTTTTCCAAAAAGATATGCGTGTAGTTATCTTCTCCTTCTAATCTGACTATATCTTTGATATTTACAAAGTAGATTCCGTCTACTGCGGAGATACTCATCTTTGAAAATATGTTAGGATTGGTGTAGTACTCTCTGAATACATCCAAGCGTTCACTGATCGATTCGTCTGCTCTGGGTGAATAACGACTCACCGCCTCTACCAATTTATCTGGATCTATAGGTTTCTGCACATAGTCGATAGAACTATATCTACAGGCCTGAATAGCATACTCAGAAAAGGCAGTCACGAAAATAATATTAAACGTGATGTTGGGATTTTGATCCAATAGGTTAAAAATCAATCCATCTGATAACTGAATATCCATGAAGGCTAGATCAATCTTGGTACCTAGATTTTGTAGTAGTACCTGACCCTCCGCTACACTAGTAGCTGTCCCTAATAATTCAATATCAGGACAATGCTCTTGGATTAAATTTTTTAGATTTTTGAGGCTATTCAACTCATCCTCAATAATAATCGCTCTTATCACATTTCTTATTTAAACAGATTTACAATAGCATCTATGCTCCGCAGTGGGAGTAGTATTTTCGTCCTAACATAGAATTGATTGTAATAGTGGATAGCTGCTAAACTTCTCCGAGGGTAAAGAAATGAAAAATTTCTAATATAAAGTAATTACAATCTAAAAAATGTTGAATATGAACACATAACATATGTAATTCGTGTCATTTCAAAAAAGGTTTGCTTTTTGACGTAATTTTTGTCGGTCGACCAATTTTCACTTTTAAGTCCTTTTTGAGACCATTCAAAAGGCCACAGTGCAATGATTTCGGCAATTTTTTCGTCATCTTAGTCTTATTTTGATGATCCCATAGCCGATTTGACTCAGCACAATTGTCGCCATTGCGACATGCCGTAGGCATCCAAGCACGGCAACCGGAGGGCGCTAGAGGCAAGCGGTGGTAGCGGTATCCTACTAGACGCATGGCCATGCGTCTAGTAGGGTAATAGCGAACGACGCGGTCACGGCCCGATTTTTCATCGGGCTCGTGATGACCCCAAAACATACTAATCCAAGTCTGATGAGCAGAAGATAGCAGCGCTAGCACCTATGAAAAGCTTCCTAAACTGAAGCGCCAAAACAGATTTTACATGCTTTTCATATATTTGCACCTATAAAGGCGAAAATTCGTTTTTATAAATACCAATGGTTGGAGACCAAATTTTAGATCGCAAAAAGGAGTAGGCTATAGCTAAAGCAATGCAACTCGTAACCAGCAAATAATCATACAATTAGTTTGCTTTGATTTAAGATTTTTCGAAAATTACCAAACCATCCTGGACAATAGTAATGGCAAAAAAAGTAAAATCAGATTTCAGTCCTGCGCGAGAGCGGATACATGAAATCATTTTCGAAGCGGACACAAAAGCTGGAAAATGGTTTGACATCATATTGATGGTGATTATCGTATTGAGTGTCATCACGGTGATGCTGGAGAGTATAGATTGGTTCAAAGTGAAGTACGAGGCCCAATTGTCTGTCTTGGAATG
This sequence comes from uncultured Saprospiraceae bacterium, assembly GCA_937923345.1. Taxonomy (GTDB): domain Bacteria; phylum Bacteroidota; class Bacteroidia; order Chitinophagales; family Saprospiraceae; genus JALZVN01. Next base: position 46,735 of record CAKZVJ010000197.1, on the reverse strand, counting down.
GTTCTTCACCATTTTTTTTACCGTTGAATATGCTTTGCGCCTATATTGTGTGCACAGACCGATCAAGTACGCGACCAGCTTTTTTGGAATCATAGATTTGCTTGCGACCATCCCTACTTACCTAGAACTTTTCTTGCCCAACAGTCACTTTCTCATCGTGGTACGCGCCTTGAGATTGATGCGGGTATTTAGAATATTTAAGCTCGCTAACTTTCTCAAAGAGAGTCAATATATCATCGACTCTCTCAAAGCCAGCAGGCAAAAAATAGCAGTGTTTCTGACTTTTGTATTTTTGATGACCATCATCTTAGGCTCCGTGATGTACTTGGTAGAAGGAGGATTCAATGAAGATTTCTCCAGCATCCCTACTTCTATATACTGGGCGATCGTCACCTTGACCACGGTGGGCTATGGAGACATCACCCCCTCTACTCCACTAGGACAGTTTTTGGCCTCGGTGGTGATGATATTAGGATATGCCGTGATAGCAGTGCCTACGGGGATTGTATCTGCAGAGATGGTCAAAGAAAATAACAAAAAAGTAATTGACCTCAATACGCAAGTTTGTTCAGACTGCGGAGAAGATCACCACCGAGATGATGCAAGATTTTGCAGAATATGTGGGGAAGAATTACATGTCTCTTTGCGGAATGATAATGATGCCTTGTCATAAGTCCACTCTAAAAAAACGCAGCGAAACAAAATCTATTTTTTAGCAATTTCTTTCGACTAGGCTTCCTTATGATTTGTTGTACACCCGAGCAAAAATTCGCTTGACGCTGTAGCGCCCAGCTTCGTTGACATACAACATCAGCAAGCCTCCAGCTATCGCCATATTTTTCATAAACATCAAACTATTGATTCGGCGCACCTCTTCAGGATCATTCCAAAAAGAATACAACACAAAGGTGAGCGGAATCCAATAAATGAGCAAACATATAGCGCCAAGCGATGTGCGATATCCGATAAGTATCAGGATCCCTCCTAGGATCAAAAGCAAGATACTCGCATACATCAGAAAATCTTGATTCCAAGTGATGCCATATTCAGTCATCGTCTCCTTGTTCGCCTTAAAAAAAACAATGGAGTCATAGGCCTCAAACAGAAAAATAAAGGCTAGAAATATACGAGCTATCAGGTCAGCTACATCTTTCATCAGTGATTTTTTGTGCTTTTTAGTTCGGGGTAGTCCATATCAGATAAAAAATATGCCTCACCTTCTGATGGGCAAATTTAGGCTTTATTTGCATCTTTATTCAAATACTTGGCAACTGCTTTAGCGACATTTTGACCATCCATGGCCGCAGATACAATGCCACCTGCATAGCCTGCGCCTTCTCCACATGGAAACAAGGCCTCCGCCTCCTCATGCATGTACGTCTCCTTAGATCTAGGTATTTTGACGGGCGAACTTGTTCTTGATTCTACCCCAATCACATTGGCTTCGCTGGTGTAGTACCCTTTCATCATCTGACCAAATTGCTGCACCCCTTTTTGGAGGCGTGCATATATCCCGTGAGGCAATAATTCGTGCAGTGGTGCGGGATACAATCCAGGGATATAACTGCTCGCTGCTAAATCTGTAGAGAGGTCCCCCTGGACAAAGTCTGTCAAGCGTTGTGCCGGCCCTCGCTGCGAGCCATCTCCAAACGAAAACATCTTCTGCTCGACTGCCTGCTGAAAGGCCATTCCCGCAAACACACCATGATCATCATAGGGTGCTAAATCTTCTTTTTCTACCGCTACCACGGTGCCAGCGTTGGCGTAGGGCGAATCTCTGCGGGACAAGGACATCCCATTGACCACGATCTCCCCTGGCGCAGTAGCTGCAGGCACGACCAATCCACCTGGGCACATACAAAAAGAAAATACCCCTCTCTCTTCCACTTGGCAAGCTAAAGAATAACTGGCCGCTGGCAATTTATCGCCTCGCTCTTTTCTATTGTACTGCACCTCGTCGATGATCGACTGCGGGTGCTCGATACGCACTCCCAAGGCAAATGGCTTGGCCTCTATGGTGATTCCTTTTTTGTCTAAGAGCCGGTACACTTCCCGCGCAGAGTGACCCGTTGCTAGTATCACCCCCTCTCCCTTGTATTCTGTATCATCATTCACTACCACTCCGACACACTTCCCCTGATCCATCATCAAGTCCGTCATAGTGGCATCAAAGTGAATCTCTCCACCATATTTTTCTATCGTCTCTCTGATATTCTGCACGATTTTGGGCAGTTTATTGCTACCGATATGCGGATGGGCATCTATGAGTATATCCGTCTGCGCGCCATGCTCTACTAGGAGCTCTAATACTTTGATTATCTTACCTCTCTTGTGCGATCGCGTATACAACTTACCATCTGAGTAAGTCCCCGCGCCACCTTCACCAAAACAGTAGTTAGATTTATCGTTTACAAAACCATCTTGCTGAATGGCCTTGAGATCTTTTCGGCGCGCCCTTACATCTTTTCCTTGCTCAAATATAATGGGACGCAGCCCTAGCTCTATCAATTCAAGCGCAGCGAAATACCCTGCCGGCCCAGCCCCTACGATAAGCACCCTAGGTCTATCCTTGATGGTCTGAAAAGTACTGAGAATGCTTGTTTTTTCATCAGGCGCTTCATCTAGAAAATAGCGCAGTCGATACACATAAATGGGGTTTCGTTTGCGGGCATCAATCGACCGCCGGACTATCTCCCAATGCTTAACTCGCGCAGGCTTGACGGAGAGCTTTTTGAGCCCCCTTTCCTTCAAGTACGCATCATCGCCCACATGAGCCAAGTCTATTCTTACTTCCACCTCTTTTATCATAGTGCAAAGATATAATAGTCTAGCTGTTTTATAAGCATGATTTGGGGGCTCCCCTTGCCAAGATCATTTTTAAGATAGAGATTTTGCACTATCAAAAAGGCTTTGTTTGGATATGGCATATATATTTTCAAGGCAAGGGTCGGGTCATGCGCAGCTTGGTCCTTTGGACTGGTCAGCAGAGCTGCCCACTGCTACTACCCCTAGCCCAAAAAAAGGAGATTAAGAACCATAGTAGTAACTACTCCATCATAAAACTTAATAAAACAATAAGTGGAATACCAATAAAAAAAGACAAAGACAATTTAAACAGAATGTCATGCGCTTTATCCTGTCGTCGTTGAAGCGATTTATGCAAAATAAATCCCATGAATATAGGCGCTATCAAAAAAGTAAAAGCCACTCCTAGAGAAGCCAAACCTGACCATTGCCAAAATAATACGGTCAATGCAATAAGTAATTGGCTTCCTAGACTAGCAAACGTAATAAACGAGTTGACCTGAAAACTTACCCTATCCTGTTCAGGAATTACCTTTATTATGAATATGAAAAAACTATACAATCCTACTAGAGGAACTATAATATAAATCGCTATCGGTACAATAGTTGAAATAAGTTGGCTCTTTTGGTTAGAAACATTACTGGATAAGCTTGTTTATCATTTGCCATAATTGGTTATCAAAATCAGACAGCGCGAACTCTTCGGATGCCGCAGGCTCTCCCATTCTGACGACGACCATATTTTCACTAGGCACCACATAAATCTTTTGGTCTTGAGCGCCCAAAGCAGCAAACATATCCCTAGGCGCATTGGGCACCAAATTGCCTTGGGTCAGGGTTTGATCTTGAGTACCCAAAAAATCATCCTCTGAATTTAACCACCACAAATATCCGTAGGCTTTATTCAATTCTTGAGAAGGAGTGATCATTACCTCATGATAATCCGAAGGATAAATTTGTTCTCCATCCCAGTTCCCTTCATTCAAGGCTAATAATCCAAAGCGCGCCATACTTCTGGTGTCACTACTAAAAATTCTGATATCCCCAATACTATTCCAACTGCCTTGGATGCCTATCCTATCTTGTACTTTTTCTTTGAGATAATCTCTAAAGTTTGTCCCCGTTGCGGCGGAAATAATCTCTTGGTTCTGCGTAAAAGCGCCCTGATGATAGGCCCACTTAGCACCCGCATCTACATCGTACCGCATACAGCTCGGCGCTATACAAGACCACCTTACCACCTCCCCAATATTGCTGATCATCCCAGTGGTCATGGTGAGGTGATTTCGCACCGTGATCAGATCCTGCTTTTCGCGCTCCATTGCAGTCCAACTGTCCCCTAAGTAATCAGAGGTTTTATTATTAATATCGAGTAATCCTTCTCCCTGCGCGATCCCGATACCTACTGAGGTAAAACTTTTCACTGCAGAAAACCAAGGCCAGGTGGCGTTTTGATCATGCCCATTAAAATATGCCTCTAAAGCAATTCTCCCGTCTTTTAGAATCAAGAGTGATTTAGAATTATTAGCTTCTGCAAATTGTATCAAGTCTTGCAGGTTCTCTTCATCCCAATTTAGCTCCATCAGGCTGACCGTCTCCCAATCCGACTGCTCTAGCCCTGGAAAATACACACTGTCTACTGGTGGTACATTAGGCTCCTCTATAATGGGCTCAATGATGACTGCCTCCTCTTCTTGGCAGGATATAAATAGCACAGCAAGGAATAAATAATAAACAAGATTCAACTTATTCAAAATCTGATATTTTGGTTTTAATAAAATGCGGATAAAAGAAAAATAACCAAGCTAGGGCTTCAGCAAATAAAAATTGCAGACAAGCATCAGCGAGTCTGCAATATAACGATTGATATTAAACTTTATTTGTTAGAGAAATCCCATTTGGAAGGGATGTATTCTCTTTATCAGCGCAGTAGGAAAATTAACTTATGACTACAAACTACTTCTCTTTCTCTTCTCTTGAAGAGAATACAGGTTCTTGTCGTACAATTTTAGAATCACTCATTATGAAAGAGCTTGGATAGTAAACTACAGAAACGACGGACTCCCTTACAGCCAAAGAACTCCGTTCAACGGGCACTGCTCGCACTTTAGCCTTATCATTGTTGCTCTTTATCTCACAATAGTAGCGTCCCTTATTGATATAATTTGTGAATACTTGTTTGGGGGTATCCCAGACTTTGATTGTCGTTTCAACAAGGATATAGTCTGCTTCCCACTGTTCATAATGGGTTTCACCATAAAGATCAAACTCTACAGTATTATAGGAGTCTATAGCGAAGTCTTTATTTAAAATTTTACCGTGTTGTGCTGTCAAAGCTAAAGAAGCAAAAAGCACTATAGCTATAACTAAATACAAGTGTTTGAACATGTGTTTTCATTTAGTAATCGATAAATGTATTTCTATAATTCAGCCTTGATATTAAGAGCCTAAATAGATTACGTATGCAAATTAAAGCAAAATACAATAACGAACAATCCTCCAAAATGGGTATTTATCGCATCTATATATGCATTAATATAACAATATATTCTGTCAAAAGATTTCATTACCAAATGAAAAAAATTAGAAATACTCGTCTGTATTAAGACAACAATAAGATTTTAGGCTTTGGCGAGCTAATAATTAGCAAATGATGTCTAATCATTACAAGATTAGATTAAAAGAATAATCACTAAAGGAGAGCTTTTTAGATTTAGTTAGTCCTACAGAACCTGGTCATTTTTCAATTTGTACCGTTGCAAATTCTGATTCCCGAATATTTACACCCTCAGGTACGCTGATGACATAGGAAACCTTATCGATAAGTGTTTTCCCTTTTACGGTTACATCTCTTTCTAGCCCAGGTATACTTATTTTATAGGAGTCTGCTGTTTCGGTGGAGACCAGGTTATACCGTCCAGCTTTAATGAGCGATTTCAGAAGCATTTCGTTACCATTTTTCAAGGAAATCAACATCTCTATTCGTACTATAGGGGAATTCCATTCTTCGACTTGGATATCACCTTGTAGCTCCAAATCAACAATATCATTGCCTTGCAAGTTGAATGATTTAACCAAGGTCTTCTCTACTATCTGTTGTGCGTTTATGTTTAGGAAAAGAAATAGGGAGGAAAGAACTAGGAATATTTTTCGATTGGCACCCATATCTTATATATTTTGGTTACAACATAAACATAAGTATTAAAGTCTACAAAAACAAATTATTACAAAATAATATTCTTTCTATTGTATGGATTGCCTAATTTTAACAAGGCTAGATAGCAAATTTTCCACTTTTTCTAAGGATAACATGTTGGCTCCGTCCGATTTGGCCTCACTAGGATTAGGATGCGTCTCGATAAACAATCCATCCACCCCTACGGCAATACCCGCTTTAGCGATAGTGCTGATCAAAGCAGGTTTCCCACCAGTCACGCCACTGGCTTGATTGGGCTGTTGCAAAGAGTGGGTACAATCCAAAATTACAGGCACCTTGAAGTGCTGCATCACTGGAATCGATCTAAAATCTACCACCAGATCTCCATATCCAAAGGTAGTGCCTCTCTCCATCAGGGCTACACGGTCATTTCCACTGTCCTGGATCTTTTTCACAGCAAATTGCATAGCCTCAGGAGACATAAACTGCCCCTTTTTTATGCTAATGAACCGCCCAGTTTTGGCGGCTGCTACCAATAAATCTGTTTGCCTACAAAGAAAAGCTGGTATCTGAAGCACATCTGCGACCTGCGCTGCTGCTTCGACCTCCTCTACTGAATGGATGTCTGTAGTGATGGGAACATTGAATTGTTCTTTCACTTTACCTAATATGGATAAAGCTTTTTGGTCACCAATACCCGTAAAAGAGTCTAAGCGCGTTCTATTGGCCTTGCGATAAGAGGCTTTGAAAATATAAGGGATAGCTAACTTATCGGTAATTGTTACCATTTTTTCTGCCACCGCCATACAAATCTCTTCGCTTTCTACAGCACAGGGACCTGCTATAAGAAAAAAATTGCCAGAATCAATATTCTTTAGATGAGGGATATTTTGCATGTTGACACAATTTGAAACGGGTGTACTGAGTGTACAAACCTATGAAAGGGAATTACATTTTCAACTTTGCGCGATGAAAATGTGTTTTTATTTCATCAAGCAAGCTTTCTAGCTCTTCTTCATTTTGATACTCTATGGCAATTAGCGTGGATACCAAGCCATTGGCTTTCTCTACTGTAGAACCCTGGTATCCTAATTCCGCAATTTTGTCGAGCTGTTTTTTCACATTGCTTGCACTACCAAAAGTGTTGGTCACTATGGTTGCAGTATGCAAGCTAGCCTTCGGTATCGCTTCACTCATTAGCCTTTGGCGAACCAATATTTCTTCTCGACGCTCTTGCGGTATTTCTTCTGATGTAGCATCGTCATCCATAGATGCAATTATTACATCTTGATCTTGTGGACTTACATTAAAATTTGTAGGAACTTTCTGAAAATCTATAGCAGCAGTGGATTCAGTCCAGTTAAATGTAGAAAGGAAAACAAACAAGAGCACTATGCAAGATAGTACCATACCGATACGAATCAAATTACTCCTCGATTTGTCACTTATAGGTACCGTTGTTGCTGCACCTGGAGCATTAGCTGCCTCTGGCTTCGGCATTGCCTCTAAGTTTGTCAAAGGCTTCAAAGTAATGGTTTCTGCACCAAAGCCAAGCACATTATGCGACTGATCTAAGCTTTCAAAATGAACACTCCCCTCTTTATTTATTACACAAAGTCCCAACTCAGGAAGGAGTACATTTTTGTTTTCTTTTATTTGCTGGATAAAGCTAACTACAAAATCATCTAGTAGCAAAGCCTCTGAATGATATGCTTTGAAGTAATCAACGAACCCAGTATCAGACTCTCCTAGATTTTGCTCAAATGTAATTTTGTTTATTCCTGGAAGGAGCACTCCCCCCTCTTTATTTATTATAGCTGATTGATAATCAGACCTAAAGCAGCCAAATCCTGGAATGGCGGCCTGCTTCTCCAAACTCAGGAAATAAGCAATTTCCTCACTAACAATAGATATGATATCCTTATCTGACATGAAGCAAAGATATATAAATAAATTCTAATCAGTTAATTAGATTAAGAGCACATATAGGCGTGCATGGATATCACATTTATTGACAAAAGCATGATGCGAGTCCTACACATATTACTTCTATTTGGCCCAAAAGAATACTAGCTTTGCTTTTATGGAAACCATAGTCAAGAATAGAGAAAAATCAGCGCAACTTTTCGCTGAAGCTAAGCAATACTTTCCAGGAGGAGTCAACTCCCCTGTGCGGGCCTTCAAATCTGTGTCTGGTCCACCCTTGTTTATCAAAGAAGCCACGGGAAGTAGAATAGTCGATGAAGACGACAATACTTATCTCGATTTTTGTTGTAGCTGGGGACCACTTATCTTGGGGCATAACAACCCTCATATCAGAGAGCAAGTCATCGCTACCATATCAAAAGGCACCTCCTTTGGAACACCCACTAAACTTGGAAATGAATTAGGTAAACTGATTATTGACAACAACAGGTACATCGACAAGATTCGTTTTGTTAGTTCTGGAACGGAGGCCGTAATGTCTGCCATTCGATTGGCAAGAGGATACACTGGCCGTAGCAAAGTCATCAAATTCGAAGGCTGTTATCATGGACATGTAGATTCACTACTAGTGAAGGCTGGCTCTGGGCTGGCCACTTTTGGAGAAAGTACATCCGCTGGGATACCAGAGGCCTTTGTGCAAGAAACAATAGTACTGCCCTTAGGAGATTCTGAGGCGCTGCACAATCTGATGCAAAAGATGGGAGACGAAATCGCCTGCATAATTATTGAACCTATCCCTGCCAACAATGGCCTACTCCTACAAGATCAGCACTTCTTGGAATGTTTGCGCAAAAAATGCTACAAACATGGAGCCCTTTTAATATTTGATGAAGTTATTTCGGGACTTAGAGTAGGTTTTGAGGGAGCCGCACATCACTATGGCATTCAGCCAGATATTCTGACCTATGGTAAGATCATTGGCGGTGGACTTCCAGTTGGAGCCTACGGAGCAAGCCACGACATCATGGGCCATATAGCCCCTGATGGACCAGTATACCAAGCAGGCACCTTATCCGCCAACCCAGTGGCGATGGCTGCTGGTTATGCAGCACTCGAGCAACTTCTCGCTCCAAACTTCTATGCGGAGCTCACCCAAAAGACTAAGGGTTTTGTGGATGATATTATGCGATTTGTACAAGCTGAGGATATGCCGATGACGATGCCCACAATTGGATCTATATTCTGGATCGCATTTACAAAAGAAAGAATTAAGAGTGCAGATCAAATTGACCCTGCCTCCATGGAAAAATTCAAGATACTACATCATGAACTCCTACAACGCGGCGTCTATTTAGGCCCAAGTGGATACGAGGTAGGATTTGTATCCGCTGCACACACAGCAGAAGACTTGAAAGAAGCAGCCGATAAAATCAAGGAATGCCTAAAAATTGTATTTAGTTCTTAGTCACTTTTTTCACTAAAGTCCGTTATATCTAAAAACACGGGTTGTGAAAAAAATTTATACTATACTACTATTAGCCTTAGGCGCATTGACAATTTCGAGCTGCGGAGATGAGTTGTCGGATGAACTGGTTGGTACTTGGGATTCTATTTCTTGGACTGTAGAAGGCGCAGAGAAAACTGACAAAGTAAATGTCCAGTTCACCTTTAACGGCGACAAGACCTATGAAGCCAAATATGGCTCTAAAGTAGAGCGAGGTACATTCCGGGTTTTCGGTCGTAACCTATATACCACAGAAGACGGCAAATTAGAAAAACTTGTGAAGTTTGATTTTGACGAGGACCTCAATCTTGTTTTTGCGATGAATAGAACAGGAACGGCGGAGCGAATGGTGTTGAAAAAGAAGCTTCAATAGACGCAGCTTATTCATCACATCCTGTGGACGTAAAGGTTGTATCCCCAGTCTTGTACGCAATAAAATCAGGAACTAAAGCAGGTCCAGACAAATTTCTCACCTCAAATATTAAAGCGTTCTGACGCCATGAGGTAGTCAGGGGATTGTCCTCTGTAAATATCATATCGCTTCTAGCAATCACATAGGAGCTTTGATTTGGCAACTCCGTAATTACCCCAAGAAGTAAAAATCGAATCACCAAAACATCTGTAACTGTCACTGCACCATCTCCATTGGTATCCGCCACTATATACTCATAGGGATCAGAAAAGGGGTTTTGAAAGAGCAAGTGCGCTATTATTTTGGTAGCATCACTAACACCTATACCATCTCTTGGACAGCCATCATTATTTGCTGATACGAAATAACTACTCCCCATGGGCACATTCGTGAAACTGTAATTGCCATTAGCATCTGTGAGAGTAGAATCTACCATAGAACCAAGTGCTTGAGGATAATTACCATTACTATTTAAGTATACCGTTGTGTTTCTCATTGGTGCTCCATTTACAGTCAGCACCTTTCCAGAAACACTAGCGCTCGACACTCCCGAATTGGCAGGATCAAATCCAGATTGAACTAAATTGCCAGAACCTATCGGATCTAACCAATTGCTTAATCTAGTAGCTGAAGACCCCCCTCCAGTCCACGAAACCGATAGCCTTCCTGAATATGCCTTAGCATCATCACACAAAGCGTCTCCACCATGAAGTTGACCGATTAGCATACCATCATTATCAAACAAAGGTGAGCCAGATGAACCACCCTGATACGCCCCTAAGTCTAAAAAGCCTCTGTAGTGAGATCTTGGTGAAGTAACCAATCCATTGTCCCAATCGATGGTGCTGTTAAATATAATGACCCTGCTATGCTCTTGGGAAATCTTTTTGACATCCCCTACTGGGTGATGAATCAAGGTCGTCGTATCTGGTCGATAGTCTTGTGTTCTGTTCCATCCAGCAAAATAAGCATTGTACTCAGAAGGTATGGATGAAAAGATTCTAAGTAGCTCAAAGTCACTGTCTGCGTAACCTGCTAATTTTGCACAACCCATCAAGGACTGAAAACCAGGCGCTTGTCCAGGATTATTACAGAATGGACTAATAAAATTAAAGTCAAATCTATAGAAATCATATAAAGGAGTCAGCTCACTTACGCAGTGGAAAGCAGTCAACACATATGGTGTCATGTCTCCGGCCGTATTATTCATCAGTGTTCCTGAGCAGTAAACCATCCCCTCTTCCGTGGTCATAATGATTCTCATGACACTTCTTTCTACATCATCAAAATTATCTTTGTCAAAACACCTAACGTTTACATTACAATCCCATGAATCATTAAAGTCTCTATTGGGATTTACAGAAACACTCTTTGGAAAGTAGTCTTTATACATACGATGTATGTTGAATATTTCTAACTTCCCTTGCCCTGCTGCGCTAGCTGGCTCATAATATTCTAAAATGATTTCTCTCCCTGCCACGGGTCCAGCAAGCAAATCTCCCTTGATACTCAAATCCTTGCTTGTTATTCTCTTTATGATGTGTCTTCCTGTTTTTGAGTATATGTCTAAATATGCTCCTGCTGGGATTTCCACTTTTCTGAGCATGAAAGCAAGGCCATATGCATTCTCGCATTTCACATCCATTCTCCAGATACGGCCTCCCGCTTCTAGATTGTGCCAAGTACCAGCATTTTTGAAATTAAAATTTACTTTTGTAGGAATAGAAACCCTATCCTGCCAGTTATTGGCTAAGTCATTTTTCTCTACAGCAGAAAAGGATATTTCAGGTAGTTGATGTGGCTTGAGGGAAGGTAAATCGCTATTATTAAGGCCTATCGGTCTATGGTCCTGGGCTGAAAGAAACAGCACCCCAAAACATAAGGCTAAGGAGAAGAGTAATTGTTTAATAGTAAGTTTGTTGTCCATGGGAATTTAAATTCCTGCAGTGTTTAAGCACAGAGACCTAAGATAGCTCCTTTCAATGCTCAAGTCAAAAAATGTTAATTTTTATTGTTAAAAATAACCTTAATAGGGTACTTTTTTGACGTACATATTAGCGAAATCGCTATTAACAAATCTTACAGTTATTTAACACAAATAAGCAGGCTAAGCCATATGGATCACCCATGTGTCGTGTTGTCCAAATTTACACTTTCAAGCTTAGCCAACGTTTTGATTTCAAAAACCAAATAGATACAATGAAAATGATGACCCAGTATAAGATTTCTGCTGCCCATGCCCATGCTAAACCACCTTCAACAATCTCGATGACGACATAAACATTAACTAAGTATATAAATACGATAAGGGTCTGAATCAATAGCCCAAAACTAGTGGCTCCAGTAGCAGCAAGTCCATTGAAGAAAACTGCTGACACTGAAAAAAGCAACAATATTATCCCCATGATGTAAAAGATGGGTTCTGCATCCGCAATGAGTGACATATCCTGTTTTCCAAAAAGTGGATACAATATCATTTTGGGGAATAACAATATAGGCAATAGTAAAATACAGGTCCACAACAGGCATATCTTACTGATTTTCCAAAGCAAAGATATGATTTGATCTTCCTTACCCAAAGCAATATAATTGCTAACCAAAGTATTGGCGCCAGAGGTAAATCCCCAGGTAGGGATTGACAAGGCCAAAAAGACGATACGCACTACGTTGGTTATGGCTAACGGCCTCTCTCCTAGATTGTCAATTAGACCTAAAAATACAAAACCTGAACCTAAGCCCACTACAGCTTGGGCGACCACTGGCGCTGAGATTCGGACTTGAGTTTTTATGGCGTCTATGTCTATAACCTTAGGAATCGTAAACAATCTGTATTTTCTAATTTTCTTATCAAATGCTATGTAGATAAGAAATATAAAAAAAGCAAAAGCCTCAGCGATCGTACTTGCTATACCCGCCCCTTGTATTCCTAATTCTGGCAAGCCAAAATGTCCAAAAATAAATCCATAATTTAGGACTACATTTGTAATGGCCAAGATGATGGAATCTATCAAAATAAATTTTGTCCTAGAGATACCAGTGTAGAGTGCTATGATACTTAGTCCTACATAACTAAAGAAAACTCCGAAGGATCGAAACTCTAAATATTCTAAACACTTGTAAAAATGGACATCACTATCCGTAAGCAATGAGAATATATAGTAGCCTCCATATTGCATCACCAAGAACATGGCTATGGCTAGAAAAAATTCAAAAATTAGAGCTGCTTGAAAAACCTGTCCAACCTTTTTAGGAAAGTTTTCTCCGGCTCTACGCGCTATCATGATTTGACCTCCTTTTGAGAAATTGTATCCGATCGCAGCAATCATTAGATAAAAGGCGCTTACAATCCCAATAGCCCCAAAATCTGCCTCACTTTTATGATATAAAAACACCCCGTCAGTCAAGACTATGATTTGCTGCACAGCACTACCCAACATTATTGGTCCTGAAAGTGAGAATATATCTCTATATGAGGTGTTTAGCTTCATGCAGTGCTCAAAAAAACGATTTTTACTTTTACTATCCAAAGCTTTTAGACGAATAAAGCCATTAATAGGGTCAGTGAATCCAAGTTAAATCAAGAATAAGTTATAAATCAAGAATTGCTTCGATCTATTGTGATGGATATCTACTTTTATTTTTTAGGGGCCTACCCACCCGCTGCAGGCTTGCAGCGGTTTCTTCATTATTGAGGTCCACAGGACCTCAATTGCTTCGCATCACTCAGTCAGGGTCGCTACGTTACAGACTTCGCTACGCTTCGGTCTTTCAGACAGCTCCATTTCATTGCGCTTCTTTCACATCGCTAGGCCATTTTGACTCTACACAGTACTTGACTTTTTCGCATCTAACCAAGAATTGAGTAGGACTTGACGCATTTATTACATTGATTTTCCTATTCGATGGGAGAAAATATTTTATGTTTGTATCACCTAAAAAAATCAAATGGTTCTCTATTTCAAGGCGATACACATTTTTGGCTTCGTAGCCTGGTTTGCAGGTTTATTTTATTTGGTAAGAATGTTCGTCTATCATGTGGAGGCGGACGGAGAAAAAGAACCCAAACGAAAGATCTTGAAAGAGCAGTTTACGCTGATGCAAAAAAGAGTATTTAGCATCATTTGCAACACCGCTGCTATCCTCACTTGGTTTTGTGGTATCAGTATGATTTATCTGTATGGAATGGAGTGGTTCAAGCTCAACACTTGGCTGCATGTCAAAATAGTTCTTTTGCTTATTTTGACGGCATATCATATCTATTGCGGCGTTATAATCAAAAAGCTTGAACAAGGTGACTTTGTGATGTCTGCCTTTAGTTTTAGACTCTTCAACGAACTGCCCTCTATCCTACTGCTGGCAATTGTACTTCTCGCTACACTGCGCAGTACAAGTGAATTTGTAGGTACACTGCCCTACATCCTAGCTTTTATGGTCAGCATTTATTTTATCGCTAAGTTTTACAAGAAACTAAGACATCGAAAATCAGAAGCCAAATAAACTACGCTCTACCTCTTATACGCTTTATCAAGGCCAAGGTATCTTTTGTACGACTTTCTAGTCTAGCAAAATCTTTGTTGGCTAATATATCTTTTCCGATCAATTTTGAACCCATACCTACGCAAGTAACTCCTGCATCAAACCATGCAGTAAGATTCTCCTCGGTTGGTGATACACCTCCAGTAGGCATAATGGTAGTCCATGGTTGAGGCGCCTTTATTGATTTTACAAATCCTGGTCCATACGTACTTCCTGGGAACAGCTTCACAATATCTACTCCTGATTCTTCAGCTAGCCCTATCTCCGTCAAAGTACCACATCCTGGCATGTATGGTATTTTACGTCTATTGCAAGTCTTAGCAATGTCCGCTCTGAATGATGCAGTCACTATAAAATTGGCCCCTAGCTGCATGTATAGGGCTGCAGTTCCTGTATCGACGATGGAACCAACTCCTAACATCATACCAGGCAATTCTGCTAGACAATATTTGTTTAATGCGCCAAACACTTCATGAGCAAAATCACCTCGGTTTGTAAACTCTATCACTCTTCCACCACCATCATATACAGCTTTCACAACCTGCTTACCAAGTTCAATATCAGGATTATAAAATAAGGGAACCATTCCTTGATCTTCAAGAAGCGTCAAGACTTGCAATTTGGTGAAATGCGCCATAATAAATTATGAGTTGAGTTAAGGATATCTATATATTAAAAGCAAAATTAACAATTCATAGAATAAAATCTAGCAATCGAATACAAACAAAATGAATAAAAATATCTGGTCAAAGCTAAACCAATTTATTATCTATAATTTGTACTTTACTGAGAAGATAAATAATGAAAATCATGGCAGGATTGGTAAACAAAGAGACTAAGAAAAGCGTCTCTAAATTTATAGCATCGATAGATAATAAGTCCAAAAGAGAGGATAGCCAGATACTTTTGCAAACAATCCAAGAAATCACTGGATTCGAACCAAAAGTATGGGGAGACAATTATTTTATTGGATTCGGAAAATACAAATACCATAGAAAAAACAGCAAAGAAGAATACGAGTGGTTTCATGTTGGCTTTGCCCCAAGGAAAAATAAACTCACAGTATACCTCACATTTGACATTTCCAAGGAGGAAGAAATTTTGAGCAAGCTCGGCAAATGTAAATTTGGAAAAGGCTGTTTATACATCAACAAATTAGCAGATATAGATTTAGCTATTCTGAGACAGCTCATCGAAAAAAGTAAAGATGCTAGATGGCACCAATAAATACTAGCCTTAAATCAAATTTCTATTTTCTGTTACCAGAATAAATTTTTCCGCCTAGCAATACTGCGAACTATTCTCATACGGCACTTTTAGATTTTAAAGATTAGAAGAAAGAGCAAACGCCGCTTTCAAAACCGTCCGCATTGAAAGTGGTATTTACAGCACCTTCTCCTACGGCATTTCTTACTTCTATCCTAAGTCCATTCTCACCAGAACCATCTCTCTTAGGAGTACAATATTCAAATAGATAAAAACTATTTGCTTCATCAAAGATAGCATTTGAAATTTCTTGAAACTTGTCTGAAAGCTCCGCAGGATTATCTGTTGATAAAGCGCTTTTAGGTCCTAGAGCATGAAGTATTTCATCGTCAATCTCTGCGCCTAAACCAATAGTATAAAAGTCAATTTCTGCAGATGCTTCCTCTACTGCTTGTATAGCATCGCTACGCAGATATCTTGCCGCTTGATCTGATCCATCCGTAAATGTGATGACAGAGGCAGCTGATTGGAAACCGCTCGCGTTGTTATCGGCGATTGCATTTTGGGCCTTAGCAGTACCTTTTAATATAGCACCAAAAAGATCAGTAGACCTATCTGAGGAAAGTCCAGCATTCATATTGTCAATGGCATCTGTCAGCCTTCCTAGATCGCTCGTAAAACCAATCAACTCATGCAACACATCTACCCCATCAAACCAAAAGATTCCAATCTTGGTAGAGGAATTGTCGGTACTCAACAAGTTATTTACAAATTGAGCAGAAGATATTTTGAGGGCATCCAGGTCATTGTTCACAACGGATCCACTCAAGTCCAACAATAGTACTACGTTGTTTCTGAAGATATCTTTGTTGTCAGAGATATTTCTTTCTGCCTCATCCTCCGAGATTAATTTGAATTCCGTATCATTCCTACCTCTTTCAAAAATGGTAAAATCACTTTCTGTTAAATTAGATACCGGATTTCCTATCCCATCTATAACTCTATAAAATATAGATACCTTTGAAGGCGGAGTAACAAATTGATTTTGAATGACAATTTCAAACTGGCTTGGGTCATTATTTTCAGTAATGACGTTCATTCCGTCATCGGGTTTACAGGACCAAGATAAAGCAAGGATGAATATGGCTAGTAGAAAGGAATTCTGCAATTTCATATGTAAAATGGTTTAATATATACTCTCATAAAACGTACCAAGCCAGTAATTATGTGTGACTGTTATGTTAAAGTTTCTTTATATTTGAATGATGCTGAAAGGGACTCTCATTTACGAATTTTATCAAATCATGGCGTATTGGAAAAAGACCAGGGCGCTCACCGCTGCGGACCGTGTGATAAATGAAAAAATATCCTACGGGGACCACCCTAGTCAATACCTTGTTTTGTACAGTCCTGTCATGGTTGACCCTCATAAACCACTAATCATTTATTATCATGGGGGTGGTTGGATATTTGGGAAGCCGGATTTTTTTGTAAAAAAAGCAGCCCTATTTACTAGTCTTGGATATCAGGTTGTTATGCCATGTTATCGGAAAGTACCTAGATACAATGCCGACCACATTCTAGAGGACTTAAGCCTAATGCTTGACAAACTCCATGTACTTGCTACAGAATCCAAAATCCAGTGTATAGATAAAATCATACTAGGAGGTATCAGTGCTGGGGCAAACCTTGCAGCTTTAATTTACTTTCAAAGTGAACTCCTTAAGAAATCTAAATTTACGCAAGAAAATTTTAGTGGTATGTTTCTTTATGCCCCTCCTCTAGATTTAAGCCAAATGAAAAGTACTCCTGTACTTTATAGATACGCAGGAAGACAAAATTCAAATCGATTTAATAGTGCCTCTCCTATTCAACATTTAAAAGGAAGCTTACCCATTCCGATTTTGTGTGTGCATGGAAAACTAGATGCTCTGGTTCAGTATAATGCTTCTTACTCTTTCCAAACTCAGTTCGAAAAATTACATCCAGGATATATGGAGTACACTACTCTTGCTGATGCATCACACTTAGATACTGCAGCATGGGCGCATACGGACAATGCTATGCGTAAGCAATTGGTTGCATGGTTACAAAAAATTTCTACGCAGTAACATGTGATATAGAAAAAACACAATTAAAATCTGAAGTTCAAATCCAAAATAGTTAAGACTGCATAGTAAATAGTCGCGACTCACCAAAGGTGACCCGGCTTTGCCGGCCGATAGGCAAGCTCGACAAACGGAGTGCGTAAGAGACTAGGGGGTGAAGCGGATCCGACTTTTTCGTCGGTATTAGCGAAAGACCCGACACCGTAGGGTAGGAAGGAACGGAGTGGATGAGTACACTACTTGGTGGAGTCCCCAAATAAATAGCAGCAATATTCAATACAGGCTAAGGCTATCAAGCTCATTCATTGGACAAAAACATAATTCTTATGGAATTATTTTGCTTCTAATTATTGCTTTACTTCGTAATCTCCCAGTCATTCAGTTAAGCTAAAAAAAAACTGCATAAAAGTGTCTGCTAAACTAAGTGGCGAAAATAGTGTCTGATATATGAAATATACATATCAATTAATTCAAAACAATCTTCTAAATAAGTACCAATTTCTTAGTCACATTATTGCTCCAAACATAAAGAATACAGTGATATATCTTTAATCCACTTACAAATATTGGTGTACCTTAATAAAGTACGCAAGAGGAAAATTATACATATAATAATCTGTTTACAAAGCAAGTCATATAAGAATTTTTGACCTAGTCACAGTTATCATCAAAATGCTTTAGTCAATATTAAATATTCAGTGCATCATTGTAATGTTAGAAAGAGTGCCCCCTATTCAACTTAATAACTGATATGAATAGATTTTACCAATTTTTGTTTTATTTGATATGTAGCTGTTCCGTAATGTCCATAAATGCACAGGTCGAAATTTGCTTTAATCGAATTGATGATGATGGAGATGGAGCAATTGACTGTCATGATTCAGATTGTGAAACGTATGCTTTTTGTTTTGAATGTGATGAAAGATTTTATCAAGTAATTAATAATAGATTTCTTGCTACACTAGATATCGAAAATCAATTCTATACTGATATATTCAGACTAAATGGCGTCAACGCAATAAATGGTGCTGCAATGAATCCGATAGATGGTCATGTATATGCGTCAGCGATATCGAATGGCAATCACATACTGGTATTGGTAGGAAATAATGGAAGTCTTGGTAGTCTTGGTTTAGTGCTTCCTGGCAGTTCAGTATATTTTATGGCGACCATAGATGATGGAGGAATTATGTATCTCGCTAATCTTGAAGGAAACATTCTAAAAATAGATTTGAATCAGGCTACATTGGCTTGGGAAGATACAGGTATCCCCTACCCAGGAGGTACTGATTTTGCATTTCACTACGGCGACAGAAATTTATACGCAGTTGGAAATGATAATCGATTAATTTCCATAAATCCAGACACAGAGGAAGTAGTTTATACAGATCTAGTCGGTCCTATAAATAATGACGATGGATATTATGGAGCAGTATGGGCTAATCGAGATGGTAGTTTATTTGCTGCCAACGGTGTGTCAGGAAAAATATATTCTATAGATATTGAAACTAGAGTTGCTACCGAGGTTATGAATGCTACCGCCAACTTAAGTTCTAATGATGGATTTAATTGTGGAGCTGCCTTGCCACCATTTGAAATAGATTGTGATAATGGAATTGATGATGATGGAGATGGGCTGATTGATTGTGAAGATCCAGATTGTTTAAATTCAAATACTTGTCTAGTAGAAATTTGTAATAATGGGATCGATGATGATGGAGACGGTTTCATAGATTGCGCAGACGCAGAGTGCCAACAAATCACTACCTGTGTAGAGATTTGTGATAATGGGGTTGATGATAACGGAGATGGTTTGGTAGACGGTGAAGATCCACAATGTAATTCTAGTCAAGGAGATGAAGGTGGTCTGGAAAGTAATCGCAGACTTGGTCTAGCCATAGCGCAGCGTAATTTTGTAAGAAAGAAAAATGATGTTGGATTTAAAGAGTATCCTACATTCCAACAGCGAGACATCGATCCAAATCAAAGAACAGGATTTGACATGTCTATATTTATCCCAACGGATGTATTGCCAGAAACTATTGCACAGGTAACTTCTCCAAAAGATCTCGTGCACATCACCAATGCAACTGAGGTATTTAGTGCAGATTATATTAGCGGAGATAGAAGACTGGCTACAATACTTTTGTTGAAGACTGAGAATGATACCTACGAACACTCTAAGTATATCTGTGATCGATTGGATGGAGCGCAAATAAAAGATATTTCTACTCTATTCTATGATGGGAACCAACTGATCGTAACTGAACTTTTACAGGCGAATGGTAATATTGAATACGCCGTTTCTTTCGCAGCATATATTAATGAAAAAGGGGCACACATCGAAAATCACTGGCTGAAAGAAAGATATACTACTCAAGCTGAGATGTATAATTTCCAAATCTGGACCAATAGTATGGAAACCTTAATTAAGCTGATAGATGGTACATTTGATAGAATTAATCAATTTAGTAATATCACTTCAATTGAAGTCAGTACACCACCAAGAGTTTTTGTGAGTCACGGAAAAATAGTCAATGATAAATTGAATTTATACCTAGTCAATAAGGCTCAAAGTCAAAATATAACGCTGGAAGGGAAGAAGTCCGCAACAGAGTTGGACAATGCTCAGGATATAAAAATTGACTATACTCTAGAAAAAGGATTAAGAGATATGATCAGTATCGACATGAAAGATGTCTATGATATCGGATGTAGAATCTCTACAGAACATGGCGCAATGGATGACTTATTTTTTGCTGATGGTCCATGGGGAACTGAGTTTGACAATAATAAGAACGAGGTAAAGTCGTATGAGATCTCTGGCTCAGATGCGGTAGAGGATAATACAATCTATGCCTTAAATAGAAACGTATCCTTAGAGGCGGAGATGAATTCTTCTATAAATATTTTTAGAGGATTAGGACCAAAGTTTAGGCCGGTAGACTTAGACCAGTATAACAACTTTTCATTCGATGGATCTGGTAATGCGATTGTGAATGTTGTATTGGTTAAAGAAGGAATAGTCTTGTGGGAAAATCAACCTAGAGCTGCTGTACGATTGACGGAAGAAAATACAAAGTATCACTTGTCGAAAACACAGTTTTCGGAAAAGATAGATTGGACAGACGTCAAAATGGTTGTATTTGAACTTGTGAACCATGAAGGTCAAACACAAAACATAAACGTAAGCCTGAGAAATTTAAATTTCAATAATGGTCAAATACCAACCTTAGGTGCTGATCCTGGAGATGGAGAATTGATTGTGCAACCGAATCCATTTACAACTACTACTCAGTACTTTATTAATTCTGAGGTAGTCACCAACTTTGAAATGAAGTTGACTGATGCATCGGGTAGACTACTGTCCTCTGAAAGTGGAACACTACTATCAGGCTTGAATACATTCAATTTAGAGAGAAATAACAATATGGTACCTGGTATATATTTCATACAAGTGATCGCTGGTGATGGAAAAATATATACCAATAAGGTCATCATGAATTAAAATTAAAATACAGAGAGCGTTTATAAGAAATTTTGCAATGGATGAATAAAGAGGTGTGTTTTACTTACTGAGTAGAGCCACCTCTTATCCCATTTATATTTTGAAATAATCCTCAATTAGTAGGGCTAAATAAATTTAGTTCTGTTATTAAATTTTGAAAAGTGCAAATAGAGAAAAAGGTAATAATCGGTATATTTCTATGCTTGGTCCTGCAGCTTGGTTATTCTCAAGTAAATATGCAGGAGGGATTTTCTATGTTGGAGGGCGGAGAATTTGCAGATGCGAAAGTCTATTTTGAAGAAGTACTTAAAATCGAACCCAATAATAAAACGGCCAAAATCTGTTTTGCTCGTGCACTAGGGCTTTCTGGTGAAAAAGAAGAATCCCTATTATCATTCAAACATTTACAAACGCACTATCCTGGTGATTTTGAAATTCTACTCAATCTAGCTGAATCATTTATGTGGAATGAACGCTATGCAGAAGCGTCTCAGTTGTATAGTGAACTTATAGATTTAGCGCCTGATAATTTTGTTGCCAACCTTGGTTATGCGAATGCCAATGCCGCCTTGAAAAATAATGATACTGCCTTGGAGTATATCGATAAATCTCTATCTGTAGATCCTGAGAACCAGAATGCCATCATTAGTAAAAAATACATCTTGCTGGCTATATCATCTGAATACAGAAATAAACTTAGCTATGATACTTCTATGATGCATCTGGATACTATCTTATCTAATCATCCCGATGATAAAGAAGCCTTACTCAACAAAGCAGTTAACTATCTATGGATGGACAAGCCACATAAGGCTAACAAAATATATCAAACAATTACAGATAAAAATATAGAACCGCTAGAAGGAAATATAGGACTCTCCTATACCAATGTGCTACTCCACCAAAAAACACAGGCACGCAACTATGCTGAAATAGCGATGCTGCTAGCAGAAAATCCAAAGGTCACAGAACAAAATAAAATAAGAGCGGGCGTAAATATGGTCAATGCTTTGGGATTTGACAGAAAATATAGTCAGGCCCATGATATGATTGATACCCTCATGTTGACCTATGGCTCCGATCATAAAGACTTAATACTGGCAAGAGGCAGAATGTATGTATGGGATAACGAAACAAAGAAGGGACTAAAATACTATCATTTCTTAGATAGTACATATGCGCCTTCCTTTGAAGTAAAAATGGGACTCGCTGAAGCTATGCGTGGTGAGAAAAAATTTAAAGAAGCTGTGGCATATATTGATGAAGCATTAAAAATTGTGCCCAACCAACCTGACGCATTGAGATTAAGAGAAGTTGTCAAAGATGAATATCGCCCAAAACTAACCCTTGACTACATGTATGCTCAGGATGTAGGAGATAATTTTGCATACGTAAGCCAAGTCAAATTTGAGCTTGGTGATAATGGTAGATTTAGATCTTTTATACATTTTACAAATCGAAAGTTAGAGCAGGTCACAGAACTAAACAGTGCTCAAATAAATAGCCTTACTATCGGAACTAAATTTCAGGCGAGTAAAAAACTTAGTTTTTTTGCACATATGACTCCATTTCAAAGCTCTGATGGAGACGGCCCCAGCATAGGCCAAGACATTTTATTAAATACTGGTGTTCGGTATGATCTTAACAAGAACCAGACTACTGGGTATTCCTTTTCCCAAGAAATACACAACTATAATGCGGATTTACTGAGAGCCAATATTACCATGAGTCACCACACGTTCTTTTACCATATCAGAACACCTTATAAAATTGGACTTTACACACAATTTATTTCTACAACTCAAAGTGATGGCAATTTACGAAATCTATTGTATGCTTCTTTATACTACAATTTGGCAGAGATACCTTATATAAAATTTGGAATAAATTATAATGTGATGACTCATCGAGATCAGTATCCTAATTTATACTTTAGTCCAGATTACTTTCAAAATATAGAAGGCTTTGTCAACATCAACAATATAGAAAGGAGAAAAAATAAAATTATTTATGACCTGACTATTGCCTTAGGTCAACAAACGACACGTGAATCTCCTAGTGAGTTCACAAGAAGGGTTGATGCAAAATTAGGGTATCGATTTAATGAGAGTAGCTATCTAGTAGGATACTATAGACATAGCAATGCATCTCAAACAACCGTGACTGGCTTCAGTTATACTGCTATAGGATTACAAGCAGTGTATACATTCGGCAGAAAAAAGAAATACTAATCATGCTTAATATAGAAAACAACATATCATCAACACAACAAATCATTTCTTTGGAAGGAGCACTATGCGGAATAGAGGCTTTACAGTTTAGAGATGAGGTTACTTCTATTATTGTAATAAGAGAAGGACAATTGTCTCTTGATTTAACGAATGTAGACCATATTGATTTGACAGGATTTAATTCCATAGTTATGCTTAAAAAAGAAGCCATAAAAAGGGATATAAATTTATTACTTGTTGCTAATAGGGCTCACCCTATACATCAATATATACATTTGAGTAAACTATCCTTTCATTGTGTAAATAGACAAACAGCATAAGCTAAAGTTATGAAAAAATGGATTGAAAGGTTTGGGGAAGGCGGTTTTCTTTTCATTAGTACCTTAATAGTAAATATCGGTAACTATGGACTTAATTTACTACTAGGCCGCTTCTTGGGTCCAGAGGAATTTGCTGCGGCTAATATCCTCACTACTATTGTATTGGTGCTATCTTTTACCGCTTTAGGATTTCAATTAGCTACTGCAAAATTCGTTGCTACCTATAAAGCTGAGGATCTACATGACAAATTAGATTCTTTCATAACATGGATCAAAAAATATGCACTAATTTTTTCTGTAAGTGTATCCTTCTTACTGATTCTTTGCCAAGAGGGAATTAGCTCCTATTTAAATTTTGCATCTAGCGGGCCACTAATTATGTTATTTGTTGCTATTCCATTGTATATAGACATGAGTGTATCTAGAGGGTACTTTCAGGGAACCAATCAGTTCAAAAAGCTAGCCTATACTTATATTGCAGAGATGCTTGCCAGGCTATTGGTAACTGGTGTACTGGTATACACTTGTTTATCTCTACAACAAACATGGGCAATAGAAGCTATTTCAATCGGATTTATTGCTGCCTTTGCTTCAGCTGCCTACCTTGGAAAGGTCTCAACTTTTAACATTTTTAAAGCTACTAACTTTGCACAGTCTAATAAGGTGTTTCTATTCTTAGGAATTGTGGCAATGTACGAGTTTAGTCAAATCATAATAAATAATAGTGACGTCATTTTAGCAAAGCATTTCTTTGAAAACAAGGAAGCTGGGCTATATGCCTCACTAGCATTGATTGGCAGAGTGGTCTATTTTGCTACCTGGACTATAGTCACCTTGTTGTTTCCCATGGTAATCGAAAAAGAAAAAAAAGGAGAACCACATAGTCATTTGTTTTGGTCTTCTGTTGGGGTGGTTACTTTATTCGGTGCATTTATCACTTTGGGATGCTACTTCTTTGATCTCTGGATAGTTTCTATATTATTTGGGGAGGCATACCTTAGTACAGCTCCGCTTCTTTGGAAATATGCAGTAGCTACTACCCTCTTCTCCTGCGCAAATGTATTCGTCTACTATCACATGTCTTTAGAAAATTATACTCCAGTATTTATTTCATTGGCTATAGGCATAATACAAATCATAGGAATTTACTATATCCATAGCAATATGGAATCGATAATCAAAGTACAAATCATTTTGATGGCCATTATGTTTGTAACCATGAGTATCTACCACTGCTTGTACGCTATAAAAAGGAGAAAAATAGATCAAAAATTAAAGACAAGCATAATTCTAAAATCTGACATTTCTTAATTATGGAAAATTTACAATATACAAATAATACAATTGCAGAAAATATAGGTCAAACTAGAGCACAACCTTTGAGTAAGCTTGACTGTAAAACGACCACCAAAGCCTTACGCATTGCTGTAGTATCTCCATATCCACCGAGCAAAGGCACACTTAACGAATATGCCTTTCACTTAGTAGAGCAGTTCAAGAAAAAGAGTGAGATTAAGGAAATTCATTTAATTACAGATATTTTACCGAATGGAGAGCACTATTCTGCAGGAGACCGCCCCTTTAATGTGCACCTTCATCCTGTATGGTCTTTCAATGATAAGAATACGGTTTTAAAAATAAGAAAATCAATAAAAAGCATCAATCCAGATGTCGTACTATACAATCTGCAGTTCTTGTCCTTTGGTGACAACAAAATCGCTGCTACCTTAGGGCTACTAAGTCCACTAATTAGTAAATTAGAAGGTACTCCTTCAATTGTCTTACTACATAATATAATAGAGACAGTAGACTACAATTCCGCTGGCATAACGTCTAGCCAACTCATGTCTGGTTTATACAATTTCATTGGTAAACAAATAACTAAGATTATTCTCTCTGCAAATATGGTTGGCGTTACTATACCTAAATATGTAAAAATTCTTGAAAACAAGTACGGATGTAAAAACGTCGCCCTATTGCCACATGGCAGTTTTGAAATGAGTGACACGCCAGACTTTGAATACAATCCTAAGAAAAAAAGTATTCTTACATTTGGTAAATTTGGAACTTATAAAAAAGTAGAGAATCTGATAGAAGCAATGATTATTGTCAGAAAGGAAACCCACTTAGATATTGAACTCACCATAGCTGGGACTGATAATCCTAATGTCAAAGGATACTTAAAGAGTGTAGCAGAAAAATATAGTCATGTAAGAGGCATACATTTCACTGGATATGTTGAAGAAGAGGATGTACCCGTGCATTTTTCTAATAGTACTATTGTTGCTTTTGATTATACCAGTACGACAGGTAGTTCAGGGGTGTTGCATCAAGCTGGCAGCTTTGGAAAAGCAGTCATGTTACCCAATATTGGAGACTTAAAGGAACTCATTACGGAAGAAGGATTTGCAGGTGAATACTTTAAGCCCAATGATATTCAAGGAATGGCTGATGCTATGAAGAACCTGCTATGTGATGATCAAAAAAGGATGGAAATCGCTAAGCAAAACTATGCTGCTGCAAGTGGTTTACGCATCGGGGATATTGCCGATTGGTATGTAATGCATTTTAATGAGTTAGTAAAAAAATAGACAATAGCCTATTTTCATTTTTCGGAGGGAGCAAAAATATAATACGCAGGTTTCTTTTTGCCATTTTTATCTAAAAGGCCAAAGTACTTTTGTTTACTGTGTGCCCATTTTTTAAACCCAAATACTTCTGTAGGAATATCGTCAAAGTCATGAAGCGTCCACAGTAAATATGGTAAATCATTCTTATCCATTTCTATCTTCATATCTTCTAGATACTCCTTTTGTTCGTTTTTAGAAATGCCGATTGGGTAATACCATTTTCTATTTGAAGGAATACCAAATTCTCCTAGCAACAAAGGCTTGTTTACAGCCTTCTTAAGATTTAGCATATCCAAGGTCAAGTTTTCAGGATCACGATAATAATGATAACTAACAAAATCTAATTTGTCTGCAAGTAATACAGCATCTTCTGGATTAGACCAACCTATAGTTAATAAATGGTTTGGATCATATACCCTTGCTTTTTCAATCATAAAGTCTAACCATTGTAGGACCTTCTTTTTACCAATTCGTTCAAAATCTAAATCAGGTTCATTTTTTAAATCATACGCAAGCAATGCTGCATGGTCCTTAAATCTAGAAAGTAGATTTTCTAATTGCCTATCTGACTTTGGATAGTAGGATAAATCGAAGCTCACTGGAAAATCGAATAAAGTTACAATCACATCTATACCCATCACCAAACACTCATCTAGCAGCATCTCCAATTTATCAAGCATCACTTTATGCTGCAATCCAACTACAACGCCATCACTTGGTATAAATATCCGAATAGTATTCATCTTTAGATTTTTGACTATCGATAAATCTTTTCTAATAATTTTTAAATCAAACTCGGTCCAAAAATCTAACCATGGTGAAGATTGAGTATAGTAGTTAAGTCCTTTTACAGCATCGATTTTTGAAATATTGATGTTCTTCGGACTTGGTATATTTAACACTTGACCAACGGCGACTTCATTATTCTTTATATCATTTGCTTTTCTTAGCTCTGTGGGTCTTATTTTAAATTCATCTGCGATTGAATAAATTGTCTCTCCATTTTTAACCGTTTTTTTATCTGAATTTGGCCCTCTCTTAACTCTAGGTGTTACTAGGACTATTTTCTTTTTTTCATGCTTTGGAGCTTCCACCCTTATGTGACTACAGATTTCAATATCTGAAGTGTTTTTTAGATTATTCCAAGACATGATATCTTTTACAGATGCATTATATTTTTTACTCAGTCGGTATACTGTTTCGCCAGATTTTATTTTATGAAATCCAGAAAAAGGCTTTTCATTGCAAGCGACAATTGGACTTGCTATTTGGGGACTATTGCCTGAATTGACATAAGTAACTAATGAGTCAAAAACGAATTGTGGTCCTTCGATATTTGCTATTGGAGACATTTTATAATCATTTGCCACTTCTTTCATATGCAACACCCTCCATTTACCATCAGCTAGAGTCATTATCACTTCAAAGCTTTTGTATACCTCTTCTTCGTACAATACTTTTTGTCCCTTAAGTACTTTTCTCTTAATTCTTACATTGGAATCTTTAAAGGCAACTACTTGTTTATCAATGGAAAACAAGTGCATATCAATATTATGCTCTAGATCTACTCTATCTTCGGAATAGCCAATATCTGAGCTAATTAACAGCTCTATCTCTTTGATTAGGTTTTCAGAGAAAAAATCCTCTAAGCCAACATTGGATTTTTTACGTAGTGCTTCATTCAAAAAGTACCATGCATTTTGGTAAGCATCCGTAATCTGGTTATTATCAAATTCCTCTAAGAGACGACCTCTTGCTTTTTGAGGTTGCTCCCACTTTACCTTAGGTACATGATAGCTAGTACTGTAAACTGACTTTTCTTGTTTTTCTTTCGATAGAAACTCAGAGTGGCTAAAAAAAACATACAAGTTTGCAAATGCAGACAGAAAAATAGTAAGAACTATTAAGTACAATAGTCTTGATAAAATAATCCGTGCTATTTTCCTTTGTGCTACCATTAATAAATCAACTTCACTGTTATGTTGTTAATCGTAACTTCTGATACTAATTCTGCATCAGCCAGTGCATTCTTCGGAATTTCTACTTTTGCAAATCCATGTTCAATAATAGCATCTCTATAGAATCTATTATTGAAAGTAATGGAAACCTGGGTTCCATCAGGAATATATTGATCTAATGAACCAATGACAGGACCAATAATCAGATGCTCCTTTTCAATTCGCAAAGGAATAGATTCAATATTATCCTCAAACTTTAGGTGCACTTCGTTTCCTTTTGCAGCACCAGAAATAGATACGGTCCAATTAGCTGCATCCTTTGGATTTTCTATAAATACCGTAGCTATACCGCTTACAGTATAAGCTTGGTATTGTGCTATCACTTTATCACCTTCTTGCACTAAAAAAATCACACTGCTTCCATCGGCAATGATATTCCCTTTCACATCATATATCACATCTGTATTTAGATGAATAAGTTGTCGATCATCACCATAAGGATGCAATTCAACAATATTGATATTGACCTCTTTCATTGGTCCTTGTACAATAGAAATTTCTTGTTCATCGATGTACGTATCCACACATCTTGCGCCTAATAGTACTTTACCTACTTGTTGATTATTCTCAATTTTGATAAAGGATAATAAATTATCAATGTTTTTAGTTACCCTTTGTGTTTGCAAGTTTCTATATTTAGTACTGAATAACACCTTCTCTGTGTTTTCAAGTGCATTCCCATATTTATCAGTTGGGATCAAACATAACATGGATTCCATGTTTTGATCAATGGCCAAAGTTTTAGGCCCTATATATGACTCAATTGACCCCACTGGATGCAGACTTTCAATATATGTACTTTCTTGGCAGAGAATCCTATCACAATGAACTACCTTTACAGTGGCAAATCCACTATATATGCTTAATGAATCCGGAAAAACGTATAGAAATTCTTCACTAAATACAGTTTTGTCAAAGTACCTTACCCCAAATTTACTATCCCATACTATAAGAATATCTTCGTCCTTGAGATTCTCCGTTTTTAATTTGAATTTAATCTTATCTCCTGCTCGATAACGCTTAGCTAAATATGAGATTTCGCCTTTACCTTTTGACATACAGGTGACTGCTTCTAGGGTTTCAAAGGTACACCCAAAGAGTAAGAATAATATTCCAAGACTCAAAAAGCTTAAATAATATCTAGTCATCCATTAATTTAAGTCAAAAACAAATCCATTTAGATAAATCTTTAAAGTACTGTTATCTATCTTATTTACTTTCACAATTCGATCTTCCCCTATATGATCATCTATTTCATCGAAGTAATTTAGCTGCGTTATGGATGTCCCATTCACGTATAAAAAATCACTATTCGCTTTCTTAATTATGTTTACTTCATCAATCTTTGATTTCAAGAAGAACTCTTTTTCCCTTTGTGGCCTAATTCCACTCTCTAAAAATGAATCATCTACCCACTTTAGCTGGCCGCTAAAGTCATATTCTGCAATTAAAATTTGCGGGATACTAATCTCTTTTGTACCATAATTTACAATTGAACCTTTCAATTCATTCCCTTTTATGGAGAGATCTTTTACTCCAGTAAGTTTATACATTTTTTGACCGCTGACCATTGTTCTCACAAATACTTTGAAATTTGTTGGCTCTTTGAAATGTTCGTTTTTGAAATCATTTTTGTTTTCCAAATAAGAGTAGTTAGCATTTTCAATCTGAGAATTATTTATAAAATCAATCCTAAAGGGCGTCTTTTCATTGGGCAATAGTCTTCTTATGATGGCATTACCAGCATTATATCTAGCTAATAAATTTCCATGCTTATCCATCAAAGTCCCATCAACAGTGAGATAAGCTGGCACATTATCCACATTCTGTATTTCTCCTACTATATAATACTGATCATCTTTTTTCA
This sequence comes from uncultured Saprospiraceae bacterium, assembly GCA_937923345.1. Lineage (GTDB taxonomy): Bacteria > Bacteroidota > Bacteroidia > Chitinophagales > Saprospiraceae > JALZVN01. The sequence continues at coordinate 16,507 of CAKZVJ010000197.1, read as the reverse complement.
CTAATGAAGACTGTATGATATACGCTTCTGGTCTATCTAATACATCTTCTCTTCTGGTAATAGAAATATCTGCTTTCCTTCTACCTTGATTGAAAAAGGCTACATCGGGTATCCCATAAAATTGATCTGCCGGGATATCACGATCATACTTTTTGTGCATCAAAAACCAACCCTTATCTCTTTTGATTAAATGAATCTTTTCCACTGTTTTATAATTCATCAAAGATGTTGTGGATAATAAGCTTACATCAGCGACGGCATGATTTTCATCTTCATAATGAATATCAAGCACCTCAAGCGAATCCAAAATAGAATAGGAGGCAAGAATTCCATCTTCCAAGGATAATTCAAGCATATATTGATCTAGAATAGGTCGTGTTTCTTCGTCTAAAAAAGAGTACGCTTTTTTAAAATCCTTATAGTTAAGGGCATCAAAGTAAGCATTTAGTGCCTTCTGAGGAGTAGCATGATTGAATTGATTGATAGCAACAAAGGATAAAAAACCTACAGATAGAATAGTTAAAAATATCATCCATGCTGATTGTGTAAACCAAACTGATTTATTTTTAACTTCCTGTAGTGCTTGATGTGAAAATTCAACTAACTCTACATTTATTATTTTCCATTTCTTGCGAGATAAATAACTAAAGTATACTACCATAGCAAAAAATAGGCACAATAGCGGTAGTACGCCCCACATAAATCTCTGAAATTTAGGTATGTTTTGACGGGGTAATAAATCTGGTAAGGGTGGCACGTCCGGCCGTTCCCAAACAACAATATTATTTTCAAGTTGGCCTATCTTATCCCATCCAAGGAAAAACAACATAGGCTCATAAAATTTATCGTTTGCAAATACATATTTGAGATTAAATTTTTCAGGAATTGTCAAAAACTCTTTTAATGAACTAATTCCATCTTCCCCTTGATACTTTGCATTTTCTAGTCGCTCGACTGCTTTAGAAGTCATCTCCGGCAAGCGTCTGGCGCTATGATAATTACCATCTACGGATAGCGCATCCGTATTAGCAGACAACCAGGCCATTTGGTCTCCAAAACCGAGAGTCAAGTATCTCCAATTGCTATGCATATCACTTTCTAGGAAATTGACAATTGGCTGAGGATCGATTTTCTTTGGTTGAAATGCTTGAAAGTAACTAGCGTTAACTATCAAAACATTAAACAAAATTATACCGATAGAGAAAAACAATAGGGTGAACCTTCGAAAAAAAGTATTGTATTTAAATTTTTTTAAGTCTCCTAAATATAGGCGATACATGAACTCTCCAAAGAAAGGAACAGAAATAATAGTAGCCCAAAAAGTAAACCTATCGAGTGTTAGTATCTCGAAAGCTGTATCTCCTAATATCCATCTTGGAATAGGAGTCGTACCTCCCGTACCAAGAATAAAAAGTAGTGCCAAAGATAAGCCCAAGAAGATGTGTCTTCTATTGAATGACCGCGCAAAAATGTATGGCAGAGCAAACAACATAATGCCCCAAGGAAGTAAGAAAAAAACAATCCCTAGGTCTGGATTCTCAATAAATGACTCTCTAGTGCCATGAGGAATGGATACTTGAGAAATGGGATCAGACTTGGTCCAAAGCCAATACGGTAAAATCACCAAAATCATAATGCCTCCTATGGTAATCCCAAATAAAATAAGTCTTTTGAAATTAATCATTGTTTTCGCAATGAAATCACGGATGGTCACTTTTGAAATGCCAGCTTTATCTTTGCTACATAAATCAAAAATAGCAATTCCAATCACTGGAAAAATGAAAAAGACCATTCCAAAAATGGTCGTTACATGATGAGCGGCTGAGGTAACACTTAAAAAAGCTATTCCTAACCATAGATGAGAATTGTCTTTTGTACAAATCCACTTATAAATTTCTGGGCAAGCATTAAGTAAAAATGCAATACCCGTGATACTAGGAACCTGGCCAAAGATGTGTAAAGCTTCAGTAAGACTACCCGTGAAAACGGCTAAAATAGCTGCTACACCTGCAGACTCTTTACTAACCCATAACTGAGCAAAATTATACATTCCTCTTACTAGCCATAACATCATCAGTACCGACCAAAAGAAAAAGGCCAGTTTAAGTCCCATGACATACGATAATAATGCAACAACTTGATGAACTAAAGGCGGGTATGAAATGATGTTAAAACCAGTGTACCAACGATAGTCCCAATTGTCAAACCAGTTCTCCGCATAATGATCAGCAAAGAATATATGCACATATGCATCATAGGTTTGATCAAAAGTTAAAAAATTAGTTGTTGCATGCAGTACTAACACCAACAGCAGGGCAATAAAATAATATGTTCGTCCTCGATCCAATCTTTTATTAAATAAATTTTATTACTTAATATTTCTGTCTATTCTATTACGAATTGAATCCCTGAAAGATATGAATAGACATAAATAATATACGATTTTTGACGTTTTGAGCATCAAAAACAAAGTATTTGGCAATAAACTTGAATTATCCTTACTGTTCCTCCAAATATTCTTAACCAATACCCTCCATATGACAGTAAATTATTATGGAGAATGCTATAGTAGTTCCTTGCTACAACGAAGCCGGCAGATTAGATTTAAACGCCTTTCAAGAGTTTCTATCTCAAAATGACAATTATACTATCTGTTTTGTAAATGACGGAAGCTCAGATAATACCTTAGAAATTCTCAAAACATTTCAAGCCAACTGTCCTAACAGGATTCATGTCTTTGATGCGCCTAGAAATAACGGTAAAGCAGAAGCGATCAGAGCAGGCGTAAACTATATGTTAGAAAATACGCAAGCCCACAAGATTGGGTTCATGGACGCTGATTTGGCTACTGGTTTTGAGGATTACGAAAACTTAGCAGATTCTTTGGATAACGATATTGATACAGATGGTATGGTAATCGGATCTCGAACAAGGGTCAATACTGCCAACATCCAGAGAACGGCCTTTAGATCTGCCAGTAGTAACATCTTCAACGTTATAATACGATGGATAATAGGATTGAAAATAAATGACACACAGTGTGGTGCCAAAATATTTACACGAAGTACTGCAAATACGCTATTCAAAAAAGCATTTATCTCGAAGTGGTTGTTCGATATCGAATTGTTAATGAGAATGCGAAATAAATACGGAAAAAGCTCTATGCTGAATAAATTTAAAGAGGTTTCTCTACAAAAGTGGACAGAAGTAGATGGCTCAAAAATCACCTTGAAAGATGCAATACAATTCCCAATTCAGTTGATTAAGATAGCGTTTAATTACAATTTCAAACCATTTTTGAAGGTAGGACCAATCAATACTTTAGCTAGTTCATTGAAGACTGTAAAGTCATTTTTATTCTAAATCCAAAGTAACAACAAATTAGTTCATACTATCTGTAACATAGCCAAAATATAAACCCAAAAAACAAAAGCCTTGCTCAATATGTTGAGCAAGGCTTCTTTTTTAGATAAGGAATTATTTATGCCTTTTTAATAGAGCAACCTATGGCTTTGGTAAAGCTAGGTGTAGGCTCTTCTCCTTTCTCAAGTGCTTCAATAGCCATTTCTACATATCGCTTGCTGACTTTCTCTGCATCTCTTGCGCTATCATCAATAGCCCCTATATATCTCACTTTTCTATCTGCATCCAATAAGAATATATGAGGTGTTCTAGATGCTCCGTATTGAGGATAAATCTTTTGACCATCATCAAATAAATATGGGAAAGGAAATCCTTTTTCCTTTGATCTTTCTACCATACCATCAAAACTATCCTTTGGTTCTGCCGCAGGGTCATTTGGATTGATAGCTACTACTGGATACCCTTTAGCAGACATCTTATTGTGTAGCTCGATTAATCTATCTTCATACATTACTGAGTATGGACAGTGATTGCAAGTAAATGTAACGATATAGCCCTTTGCATCCTTCATATCCGCTAAAGATGTCATCTTACCATCTACCCCTTTCAAGCTAAAATCAGGTGCCACATCTCCCACCTTTAATACTGGAGCTGCATCTTCTCCTTTTTTACCCTTTTTGCCCTTCATGCCTTTCTTGCCCTTCATATCTTTTCCTTCATTCATTTCCATCTTGTCATCTTCCATAGATGCGGATCCAGAATTGCAATTTGAAAAAGCCAACATGCACACCATGGCGCATAAATAAGTTACATACTTCATAATATCCTTTTTAATTTTGTTTTAATTATTTTCAATTTATAGTAATGGGCTGACCTTATCTTTTAGATCAGCATAATCATGTAATTCTCCTGAAACGAACAGTCTTTTGTCCTTATTATATATCAAAGTAATAGGGATGGCTCCATCCCATTCTTCACTAACTTTTGACCCCCACCTATTGATGTCGCTGTCTTTCAGCATTTTCACCTCTGGCAGTACTTTATTATTTTTTATAAACGGCTTGAGCTTCGTTTCGATCTGTTTTGGAAAATCAAGACTGACCAAGATAATTTTCAATTTGTCTTGCTCATACTCTTTGTATAGGTCATCAAAGTATGGCAATTCTGCCACACAAGGCTTACACCAAGTAGCCCAGAAATTGATTACATAAGTAGTATCATTCTGATAGTTAAAGATATGCTCTAGCTCTTCGAAACTTTCATATATGGCTAGATGTACTGGGGCATCATCCTCATTCGCAACAGAGACTGTAGTTGTTTCTGCTGTATCAGTATTGGTATCTGAATCACCAGATCCAGTTTGTCCACAAGCACATAAAACAAGCAAAAAACTAAACACTGCCATTGATCTAATAAGCATATATCATCTTTTTTGTATCGAAAATTTGACCATCAATAAGCAAACTGTATGCGTATACCCCAGGTACAAATCCATGATGGTTATGGCTATATAACACTTCGTTGATACCTAGGTTTAAGCGTATGGGAAATCTTTTGATCTCTTTGCCTTGAAGACTATGCACTAAAACACTAGCCTCTTTGTAATCTATCTCACCCTGAACAACCACGTTGATCATCGTCGCCTCATCAAAAGGGTTTGGTGTATTCTGCAATAAATGTACAAGAGATTTTTGGATTTGCAAATCTTGTGTAGCAGTAGTGGATCCAGTAGTACTCATAAATCTTTCTCTACTAAATAAACTCTCTATACCATTCTCATCTACCGTACAAGCGCTCAGGATATAAAAACCTGATGGCAATCCCGTTATTTCTCCTGTCCTCTGATTCACATCTCTTAGTTCTGTCCATTCATTGCCGTCAATTCCTTTGATGGCTATCCTATAGCGCCCAATTTCGTTGGGATCCTCTATGCTATAGCTAAAGCCACCAGGAATATCATCCATGTCAAAATCAGAAGGTGCAACGGGAGAGCAAGCCGCCATGGCTAAAGATATGCCATTGATGACTCCGTTTCTAGCCAGATAGTTAAAATCTACAAAGAAGCTATCCAGCACACTATCTCCATCTGTATCGATTCCTAAGCGGTCAGTCGATGTGTGTTGTCTATCATGATAATCCTCTTGTGCTGGATTACCATCGCCGTGTTCATTGGCAGACGTAAAGCGCAAGGCTGGAAAACCCTTAGACGGAAATGGAATATGATCTCCTCCTCTACCTTCTCGGTCCTCAGGGGTAAGGATATTTATCACGTTTGCGTACTCTGTGATTGGCACTATCATTTCTTCGTATTGCAATTTTGTCCAACGCGCTAACTGCTTATTAGGACTATTCATCACGCCTCTACTGTATATCCGCACATTGGTACTATCCACGTGATTCAGACTTGGACAACCCGGAGGTGAAGCAGTTTCTCCACAGATCACTCCCCCGATGATATCATTATTCAGGACCGCTTTCAGCTTTACATTATTATCTTGACACCATAAAGACATCGCTTCTGCTCCTAATAGTCCTTGCTCTTCGCCAATGGTGAGCATGAATATAAGGGTTCGATTAAAAGAATACTTTGATAATATCCTGCTCAATTCCAATATCACGGCAGAGCCACTACCATTATCTTCCATACCATGCGCTTCACAATCTCCATCGCAGGCAGTATCACAGCGACTATCAAAATGCGCCTCCACCAATACACTTTCGTCGAATTGAGGACCAGACCCTGGTAAGACAGCAACTATATTTTTGTGTCTCCCCATGGAGCATATTTCTTGATCAAATTGTAGAAAACCTACTTGCATTCTTCCTTCCTCCGCATCACTAAATTCTTGAAACTTATCCCTTGCCCAGTTTCTGGCTGCCCCGATCCCTCTAGTAGTACTCAATGTATCAGAGCCCGTATTTCGATTTTCAAACAGAGACATCTCTTCCAGATAAATTTTCAAATTGGCTGGGCTCATTCGGGCATCCAATTCTTGAGCTATCACTGTGGGATCATCAATCACTTCTCCAGACATGTACTCTGCAGGGTCAAACTGACCGGTAAGAATATTTGCAATTTGAGGATTGGTCCAAATGATGTTTTCTTGTGCTACACAGAATCCGTAGCAAAACATCACGCACAAACTAAATAATGTGATTTTCATGATTCTATTTTTTTCTAAAAATAATTAAAAAAAATAAAATAGACTTCTTTTAGGGGCAATGTATATCCACATTTCCAATCTAGGTATGCCAACAAATCCTTCACTTTTTTTGGACAAGCGCTGTGCAGGGGTGCAGTAGAAGTCGCATTTTTTCATGCGTCTGCTACTGCAGTGCGAGTCTGCCGATAGGCAAGCGAAGTACCGAGACGAATGTCGAGTCCCGAAACATAGCGACCCCACTAGCTAGTCACTTTTTCAGTGACTAGCTAGTGGGGATGGCCCCTCATCAAAAACAAAACTGTGGAAATAAACCTATCACTATGTGCTAGGCTTGTAACTCTTCTTGTCGATAACCATCTTGGAAATAATCTCCTTGAGAATCTCTGAAGTACCTCCACCAATAGGTCCTAGGCGAGAATCACGCAGCATACGCGCGAGTGGATACTCCTCCATATATCCATAACCGCCGAGCATCTGCAGGCAGTCATAGATCGCTTCATCTGCCATCTTAGTGGACATCAGCTTGGACATACTTGCCTCCTTGACTACATACTCTCCTTTGTCGAGGCGGTAAACTGTATTGTAGTTAAATATCTTATTGACTTCGACTGCACTGAGATGTTCTGACATCTTATGACGAAGCGCTTGAAATTTATTTATCTGTCGTCCGAATGCCGTACGTTCAGACATATATTGCAGCGTGTACTCGATAGCATATTCTGCGCGAGCATGCGCATTGACTCCCATGATCAATCTCTCCAAGGCAAAATGCTGCATGATATAAGGGAAGCCCTTACCTTCCTCTCCCATGAGATTGGTCGCAGGAATCTCTACATCCGCAAAAGCAATCTCACCTGTGTCACTCGCTCGCCATCCTAACTTGTCCAACTTAGAAGCGCTCACTCCTGGCGTGTCTCTATCTATCAAAAAAATACTTATGCCTTTGTTGCCTGCCTCGGGATCCGTCTTGGCAGCAACGACAAGGTAGTCACTGTATACACCATTGGTGATAAAAGTCTTAGACCCGTTGATGATATATTTGTCGCCTTTCTTGACGGCAGTGGTACGCATACCGGCTACATCAGACCCTCCGAAGGGTTCTGAAATACACAAGCATCCAATCATCTTACCTTCGATACTCGCAGTCAAGTATTTTTCTTTTATGGCATCCGAACCCTCTGCATGGAGATGTGTCATAGCTAGGTAGGCATGTGCCCACATCGCTGCTGCAAAACCTCCAGAATTTATTTTCTGTAGCTCTTCTAAAAAAATAACTGTATAGAAAAGGTCGGCATCCATTCCTCCATATGCTTCAGGATAGTTAATGCCGAAGTAACCCATTTCTCCAAATTTTGGCCAGATAAATCTTTCTATTTGACCCGTTTCCTCCCACTTATCAATATGTGGTACTACTTCCTTTTGCAAGAAGTCTGCGAAACTCTTTCTGAAAAAATTGTGCTCTTCTGTAAAAAACATATGTATTGTGGTGGATATTAGATTAACAAAAATTTGCTCTCGCAAGATAGACATTTATCCTACTGCTTGTCCATGGTGTAACACGTAAAAAGGATAAAAGATGATAAAAATGCCCTTTTTAATTTACTTTCCTTAGTCATTGAACACAAAGAACCCATACCCTCCTGGTTCGCTCAAAATTATGTTGTCTACCATTCCATTTTTGTTGAATGCAGTGACTTCTTCGAGGATAGGTATAGACAAATCGCGTAAGGCTTGAATTATCCTATGATTTTCTGCTCCGTTAAAAAATGTCAATGAAGGATTTAAGAATAAATGCGGGCAAGAAAATGGAGCCATTAAGCTAATATTATTATCATGCCGATCAGTATAAGTCATCCATCCTTTATCAAGATCGCCCATACTATGCTCAAAACCTAGACAAGCGAATATTCGCGCTGACAATTCTATATCCAAAGTTTCTACACTGAGTCCCGCAAAATTTCCTAACAAGGATTTTTTTTGACTTAGGGGCAATTTAAATTCCTCTTCCTCTCGAAGTTGTATCCAAGTGCCACTTGGGCTAGCAAGGTAATGCACCCCATCCACAGAATGAACTTTGGCGAATATTCGCAAGTCATCCAATTCTTTTGACCATGATTTTTTGACGAAGCACAGTCCAGGCCTTTGCTTTTTATCCGATGTGATGCATAAGCATAATTGCTGATCGTAGGCATAGCAAGTCTCCCCAATTTGGTGTAGGTCAAAATCGAGTTTAGAAAAATATTCTTTACTCTTTTTCATATTCGGCGTCGGTGTATAGTAGATAAGCTGCATCCTATTTTTTTTTTTTGAATCTTATGGTATTGTGTCTTTATAATTTTTTGGGGCCTACCATCCCACGGATAGTTATCCGTGGCTCCATCACTATAGAGGTCCACTGGACCTCCATTGCTGCGCACCGTTCTGTCGGGTCGCTATGTTACACTGCTCGCTGCTCGCTCGGCCTACATCCCCAAGCCTGCCACCAGCCATATGTAGTCTTCCCCAAACCGCTGTATACTTACAGCGGTTCCTTCATTATCTAGGTCCACTGGACCTAGATTGCTGCGCAACATTCAGTCAGGGTCACAGTTTCACAGCGCTTGTCCATTTCTATTTTTAATGTCTTTTTCCAAAGCTTTTTTTTTAAGCGACTCTTATTCGTGTGATTGCTAGGTTTTATTTTTCGTCCACTCAGAACACAACAAACCATAGCTTCCTGTATCTGTAAACAAACCATCGTAAAAGTAATTTTCTTTAAAGTGTCCTTCTTTGACAAATCCATTTCGAGTAAGCAATTGTACTGACTTTAGATTCCTTGAGTCTACATTCGCCTCTATGGAATGTAAATTCATTTCTTCAAAACCGTATTGCAAAACTGCTGCCACTGCTTCAGACATAAGTCCTCTTCCAAAATACTCAGTCATCAAGGTATAGCCTATCTCTGCTCTGCGATGCTGCGGCATGATTTGCCAGTAGCCTAGTTTGCCGATAAATTTATGATTTAAAGTAATTGCCCACTCTATTATTTTATTGCTCTGTGTCTCTTTATTTACTTTTTGAATATACGCTTTGGCCTCCGTGAGATCTTTCATCTTATCTCTACCTAAGTATTTCATGACCCGATCATCTGTCCGCATCTCTAATAAGTCCTTAGCATCTTTTACCAAAAAGGATCTTAAATATAAGCGCTCTGTTTTTAATACAGGGAACGGATTAAATTGTAAACAAATCTCTGCACTCTTCTTTCTCATATTTTACACCCATACTTCATTTGAGAGCAAGATATAAAGTATGGTTTTAATATGTTAGTTAATTTCGAGCTTTATGGTGACCAGTTAAAATTTTTATTCACAAATAAATACGTCTTTAGTTTAAAAGTGCTAAATTGAAACAAACACACAAACACAATAAAAACAAAAGCATTACATATAATTAGTTTGCTTAGTCTATTAGGAGTATTCCTTTTAGCCGCATTGTGTGTGCCTACGAATACCATTTCACTTATGAACTCTAGTATCCGAGCTATTGGTGTGGGCATTTGTGTTTTAGTATTGGCTACCTGCTCACTATTCTCATCATCCAAAAAGATAAAAATATACTCCGTAGATGTGTGGTGGCATGTCCTTATTATCTATACTGCCCTGAGCACCCTCTGGGCTACAAATACAGTCTATGCGACCTATGGAATTTTCACAACGCTTCTTTTATATGCCTGCTACAAATCTTTTGAGAATATTGATTTAGAATCAAAAAATATAAAAAATTGTATTTATTGGGCAGCTATGATTTGTTTATTGTCTGCACTACTCGTTGAATTTCTAGCCGTATATGAATACAATTTTTCCGTAGTAACTATTGGAGATCAAGCTGCAGACCTACAAAAAATGGCGGAAAAAAACCTACATGTTATTGGTTCCATAATAGTGCTATTACTTCCCTTTGTCATTTTTAATGAAAATAAAAGCACAAAAATAATTGCTCCGATTTTACTTTCGCTTTCTCTTATATTGTCGTACTTCAGCGAATCAGTACAAGTAACTATACTGGTTTGCTTTCTGTGTGTTATATATATTTTGTACAGCATACCCTATAGACGCTCCATCAAATATTTAGTGCTAGTAGGATTTATGGGAATTATTGGTGCAGCCTTATATACAGCTAGTACTACCCAAAATGGATCCCATGTGATAAATGAAATTTATCAACAAAATGATAGACTCCTCATCTGGAAAAATAGTATAAACCTTTTCACAGAATCTCCTATTGTTGGCCACGGTAAAAACAATTGGGCTATCGAATACGGCAAGTATGGATACAATGGCTATGATACTTTCAAATTAAATAAATTCAACTTTAAAAGCTTCGTTCATCCTCATAATTCAATTATTTCCATCATTTGTGAAGGTGGCATTATTGGTATTCTAATTTATACTTACCTATTTGTACTTCCATGTTTAAGAATATTCAATGAAAGACTATTACTTTCTAAATTAGAAATAGCGGCAATTTGTATGCTATTTATGTTCCTACTATTAAGTTTAATTTATGGATCGATCATAAACTTTTATGATAATTTCAAAGGACTAAATATAATAGCTGTTATTGGCTTGGCCATACTTAGCAAGACAAGTAATAGAAGTGTATATTTAGGCCAAATACCATCCAAAATCAGTAGCGGTTTGACTATTCTATTTGCAGTGCCCTGTATCCTTTATTTTAACGCACATATTCAGACGTCCCATTTTTTTAATACTCTTGCTACACAACAACAAAGACAAAATTATACGGAAACCGAAAATCCTCAAGTAGTAAAATATTCCAAGAAAAGTAATTATCTAAATGCTGACCAAGCGATAATATTGGCTAAAAATAGTTTGAATCAGGATAAAATTACTCATGGTAAATCCATCCTAAGCAAAGCCCTAAAAAATGATCCATACAATGTAGAGCTACTTACCCATTTAGCTGCTGTCCAATTGAATGATGAAAATCATCACGCAGCAAACAAGTTGGCTAATAAAGCACATCAATTAAATAAGAATCTTATCGACCCACAAATATTAATAGCCAAAAGTGAATTTCTTTTAAGAAACGATGCTACCGCGGCAAGTAAATTTTGTGATTTGAAAAACAAAATAAAAAGATTTTCAAAAGCCAATCAAAAAACAAAACCCAATAAAAATCTGATTGTCAAAAGTAAAGAATTAAGACTCTTTTCTAAAAAAATAAAAGAACTTGAAACTTTTATACAAGATGAAAATATTGCAGAGTGCAATTAAAAAAGGTGTTTCTCCTATATGGAAAAACACCTTTTACTTTTCTATAAAATATCAAATCCTAATCAAACCCAAAATCAAGGCCTAGGATTAACATCTCCCTCTACTCCATATACGCCCCCTTCGGTGCATCAAACGCACTCAAATCCATTCTATCCTTTGAGTAAGAAAAATTAGTATATTTTGTTTCTCTTCTAACCTCTCCTAGCTTTCCATCTTCCCATTTTACGCTCTTGGCTACACTTGGAAACTTGAGGCCATTGACATCTTCCCACACAAACTGTAAAGCGCTGTATTGCTCTGCTCTAGAGGCATCAAAATAAGTCACCGAGTAATTGATAAAATCGATAACGTATGTCTCAGGATCTGCATACAAGATATATTGATCTCCTGGTGCGTCTCCTACTCCAGCTTTAAAGCTCGTTTTCAACACCTCGTACTTCTTGCCATTTACCTCTTTTTGTCCTAGGTCTTCATACACTACTCCTGGGTCTGCCAATACATACGGCAAAGCCACAAAGTAGAAAAATAAATTGTTCATAAAGCGTGGAGACTTGCCAGGAAAAGAATCTCTATGAGGGCTCACCCATACCTTATCCCCATTGTTACCCAAGGTATACTTACCATCCACTGTATTGGTAGATCGTCTACTCTTGAGGTCTACTACGTGCTTGTCTGCCCCAGGGCCTTCACCTCTAGTAAACTTTAGAGTATTCATGGCAGTCCAAGTGTCTAATCCACCGTGTGCATCCAATATCTTCTTGAATAGCGGAGGATATTCCATCGCTTTTGCCGGCTGGGAAGTCGCGCTAGGTTGAGAAGTGCTTACTTTCGAAGCTGCATCATTAGCCATATCTTTTGCCTTGCTAGCGGCAGAGTTTCCTGCATCGCAGGACATCATTCCCAAGAAAAGAACAAGGGAAATAAAAATAAGTGTGTTTTTCATTTTTTGTTTTTATGTTGCTTAATAAGCAATATTACAAATAAGCTAAAGAATAGTTTTATGGAGCGAAAGCTTCATCATTCGAGGCTGTATTGAATATTCAATTCCTCCAATCGTTCTATCAATTTGTTGTTAGCAGTAATCCTATAACTACGACTATACATCGGCAATACCAATCGCTCCTCTATATCTGCAATCTCTAACTTTAAGGCCTTCTTACCTTTGAATTCAGAGATAATTTGTTTGATTTCGGATATCATCTTTTGATTCAACTGATCTAGTCGCAGCTTTAATTTGAGTTCATTGACGAGGGTTGATTCTACCTCTGCTAAGAGACTCGCATCTTTAATATTGAAAGCCCATTGCTCCGCACCTCTCCATCTGGGTTCATACACTCCACGAATGTAAATGCACTGGCCCACTTCCATCAAGTGCTTAAACTTTTGGTAATCATCTCGCCACAGCGAAACTTCTATACTCGATGTATAATCTTGGAGCGTGGCAAATACTCTACCATTCCCTCTACTATCTGTACCATGGTTAGCCGCGGTAACAATAGCCACCACCTTAGCAGCTCCATGTGGTCTTTGCAAGGTCTCCTCTAGAGAACAAGTCGTAAAATGCTCCGCAACCATTCGGTATTCATCTAGGGGGTGACCACTAATGTAGATACCCGCTACCTCTCTCTCTTCCGTCAACTTCTTGATCAGCGGCCACGGCGTATGCGCTGGGGGCGGTGGTTCAGGAATCATGATTTCTGAAGAAGCTCCAAATAGCGAATTCGCTGTTTCTACTATCTGCTTTTGGTAAACATTGCCGTATCTCAATAGATGCTCTACATAGGTATCGTATTTATCAGAAGGGGCAAAATAATTTCCTCTCGACGTCTCAAACAAATCTAAGGCGCCTCCCTTTACCAGACTCTCCATACATTTCTTGTTGATGGTACGGAGATTCAATCTCCGCATCATATCAAAAACAGATTTGAATATCCCATCTTTTTCTCTATTCTCCACCAATTCAGTGACTGGACCTTCTCCTACTCCCTTTAGTGCGGATAAGCCAAATCTTACATGACCAAGCTCATTCACCGTAAAGTTCATTTCCGATTCGTTTACGTCCGGTCCGAGTACGGTCAACTTCATGCGCTTACACTCTCTCAAAAAGAAAGTTAGCTTTTCAAGATTGTTTTTACTATGAGTCAGTATGGCAGACATAAACTCTGCAGGATAATGCGCTTTTAGATAAGCAGTATGAAAGGCCACTACCGAATACGCTGCGGCATGCGAACGGTTGAAACCATAGTTCGCAAACTTGAACATAATATCATAAATCTCTAAGGCCTTCTCCTCACTAATATCGTTCTCAGCAGCACCCTTGACGAAAAGCCCTTTGTGCTTTTCCATCTCCTTCACCTTCTTTTTCCCCATGGCTCTACGGAGCATATCCGCCATACCTAAGGTATAGTTACCTACTACTCTGGCCGTCTCCATGATCTGCTCTTGGTAGACCATGATGCCATTCGTATTCTCCAGTATAGGCTCCATGGATGGGTGTGGGTACGTTACCTTCTCCTTACCAAATTTACGATTGATAAAAGTCGGGATATTATCCATCGGGCCAGGACGATATAGGGCGTTCATGGCGATCAAATCTTCTATATTCGTAGGCTTGAGATCTCTTAAGTGCTTCTGCATTCCTTCGGACTCAAACTGAAATATACCTACTGTATCTCCCCGCTGAAAAAGTTCATAAGTTTTCTCATCATCGAGTGGAATATCATTGGGAATAATCCTAGCATTCTCTCCATACCTACGAATAATGATATTGATGCAGGTCTTGATGACAGACAGTGTCTTTAGTCCTAAAAAATCCATCTTTAGCATCCCAGCGCTCTCCACTACAGAACCATCAAATTGAGTCACCAATAGTTCTGCATCTTTCGCCGTACAGACGGGGATATAGTTGGTGATATCATCTGGTGCGATGATCACCCCAGCTGCGTGAATACCAGAATTCCGAATCGTACCTTCTAGTTTCGCTGCGTTCATCAAGGTAGAAGAAGCCAAATTATCATGATTGATATAATCATGCAACTTTTCTATTTGCTGAAATTCCTCTGTAGGCCAATCTGACTTAAGGTCTTTAAACTTATCACTCACTACCTTACCTAATGATGGACTCTTACCCTGTCTAGAGGGAACCAACTTTGCGATACCATCTGCCTCAGAAAGCGGTAACTCCAATACTCTTGCGACATCTCTAATCGCAGAGCGCGCCTTCATTGTTCCGAAGGTAATGATCTGAGCTACTTGGCTTTTTCCATACTTATCTACAACATAATCTATGACCCGCTGCCGTCCTTCATCATCAAAATCAATATCTATATCAGGCATCGAAATACGCTCCGGATTCAAGAATCGCTCAAAGAGCAATCGATATTTAATCGGATCAATATCTGTAATGGTTAAACAATAAGCCACCGCAGATCCGGCTGCCGATCCTCTACCAGGCCCGACCGCAACATCCATTTTCCTAGCCTCATGGATAAAATCTTGGGTAATCAAAAAGTAGCCCTCAAAACCCATATCTGTGATGACCCCAAGCTCCATGTCCAAACGCTCTCTTACTTCTTCAGTGATTTCGCCATAGCGAACCTTGGCTCCCTCATAGACCAAATGGCGAAGGAAATCCGCTTGCGTTTCAAATCCTTCAGGCAGCGGAAAATTGGGCAAGATAACATCTCGCGCCAGCTCCAAGACTTCGATCTTATCATAGATCTTCATTGTGGTCTCCAAGGACTGTGGCACATCCTTGAAAATATTCGCCATCTCTGCTTGCGTCTTAAAATAGAAATCAGAACTAGAAAAACGAAATCTCTTTTCATCATCTATCTTCGCCCCAGTATTGACACACAGCAAGATATCATGCGGAAAATTGTCTTCTTCCTCCACATAATGGGAATCATTTGTACAGATGACCTCTACATTATATTTTTTGGCAAACTTGAGGAGCACTTGATTGATGTATTCTTGACTTATACCTGTATGCACACCGCCTACGTCAATATCTTCCAGCCCACGATGTCGCTGTAGTTCTATATAGTAGTCTTCACCAAATAGATCCAACCACCACTGCAATTCCTTTTCCGCCTCTTCTTCTTTTCCCTGTAATATCAACTGCGGTATGATGGCCCCTATACAACAACTCGTTGCAATCACTCCTTCCGTATACTTTACAAGCAACTCTTTATCTATTCTTGGAAATTTGCCATAGGCTCCTTCGATAAATCCGAGAGAACACAACTTTGATAAGTTAGCATAGCCTGTCGCATTTTTCGCTAGCATCAATTGGTGATGCCGCACATCTCGCTCTCCAATACTTTTCTGAAAACTTTGCTTCGTTCTATCTGCTACTAGATAAAATTCGCAGCCTATGATGGGTTTTATATTTCGCTTCTTAGCTTCAGAAACAAACTTGAATGCACCAAACATATTTCCATGATCAGTCATGGCCACCCCCTTCTGCCCATCAGCCACTGCCTTATCCATCATTTTGCCAATATCTGATGCCCCATCTAGGAGTGAATATTGTGTATGGCAGTGTAGATGGACAAATTCGTTCATAATTCGAGTGTTTTTGAGCTCGCGCAAAGTGCAATGTAGTTCTGTCCCAAAGATAAAAATACTTAGATGCTATACTGAATTATGAATGGTAAACTTAGGGACTGATAAACAGGGGCTAGGGGTCTAGGGGTCTAG
>CAKZVJ010000196.1 GCA_937923345.1 uncultured Saprospiraceae bacterium | reverse complement strand
AAAAATATCAAAATGTATGCAAAGAATATAACTTATCAAAAACACCCTAAGAGGCTTAATACTATTGATAAGTACTTATATGTCAAAAACTTATACTGATAGGTTGTATAAACCTGATGCCTATCCGAAAAAAATCGGGGCCAGCTCTCCGGGGTTCTTCTCTTACTTCTGAATATCCCTAAAAAATTAAAAATAATAAGTTGGTCGAGGCTTTCTGCTTCGATGCCATAGATGTATCATCATAGTGCACTTTTCTTGTTAAGTTTATTTCCATTATGATTTTCTTATTTATAGTTGAGCTAAATAAAGAAACAGCTACTCTACAAAAGGGAAGGGGTAATAATAATCTAAAAAATCAAACGGACAAGTGCTGCGCAATAGGGCATTGCTATCTTGAGCCAAATTTTCTTGGCTCGGGATAGGACTGCAGTCCGTGCATGGCCTGCGGGAAGGCAAGGGACCGAGCGAAGAGCGAGCTATGGAGCATAACGACCCCAGACTTTTTCTGTCTGGGGATGGCCCCGCATCAACATTCTACTTGCTCTCCAACAGGATCACCGGGCAAATCACTTCTTCTAGGGAAATACCTCCGTGCTGGAATGTATTCTTGTAATAGGTGTTGTAGTGATTGTAGTTGTTGGGGTACAAAAAGTATTTATCTTCTTTAGCAAATATGAAAGTGGAACTGATATTCGGTTTTGGTAAAAGTGCCTTGGTTGGATCTTTGATCTCAAGGACGTCTTTTTTCTCGTACTTCAAATTGCGGCCTACTTTGTAGCGCAGGTTGGTGGTGGTGTCTTTGTCCCCGACTACCTTAGAAGGGGTCTTGACTCTTATGGTCCCATGATCGGTAGAGATGATGAGGCGCACGTCTTTCTCAGCGATGGTCTGTAACATCTCCCAGAGGTGGGAATGCATAAACCAAGATCTAGTCAAGGAACGGTAGGCTGCTTCGTCGCCGGCCAACTCTTTGAGTACTTCCATCTCTGTTCTAGCATGCGAAAGCATATCGATGAAGTTGTAGACGATAACGGTCAAATCGTTATTGAGGTAGTTGTGCGCATTGTCGAGCAGTTGTTTTCCCTTGGCCACATTGGTTACTTTGATGTAGTCATGCTTGAGTGGCTTGCGGAATATGCGGTCAATCTGAGCAGAGAGCAGCTCCGCTTCATGATTGTTCTTACCACCACTGTCCATATCGTTTTTCCACCAGTCTGGATAGTAGGACTCAATCTCGCTAGGCATCATGCCGGCGAAGATCGCATTGCGGCTGTACTGCGTCGTCGTAGGAAGGATGCTGTAAAAATGGTCTTCCTCTTCTACTCGGAACAATTCTGTAACGATGGGTTCCAGTATTTTCCACTGATCCATGCGTAGGTTGTCTAACAGTAAAAAGATAGTCGGCTTGTCATCTTTGAGCTGCGGGAATACTTTTTCTTGCAAGAGATTGTGCGACTGTAGAGGGATGTTGTCTCCTTTTTTAGCCATCCAGTCTGGGTATTGCTTTTCGATAAATTTGGAGAAGGCGCGATTGGCTTCTGACTTTTGGATACCTAGTATCTCTGACATCTCACTTGTGCTCGATGCATCTAACTTTAGCTCCCAGTTGATAATCTTTTTATAGATGTCTACCCAGGTATTGACGTCCGGATTGTCCATGATCTCCATGGAGATCTGTCGAAAATCGACTTGATAATCGTTGGTCGTTTTTTCTTTAATGAGTCGTTTGTTGTCTACTATTTTTTTGAGGGTAAGTAGAATCTGATTGGGGTTGACGGGTTTGATCAAGTAGTCCGTGATGGAGCTGCCGAGGGCTTCTTCCATAACCGTCTCGGCCTCATTTTTGGTAATCATGACCACGGGCATCGCGGGTGAGGTTTCCTTTATTTTGCTCAGTGTTTCGAGACCTGTAAGGCCTGGCATACTTTCATCAAGAAACACGACGTCGATGTCGTTGCGTTCTTCACATTCCTCTAGCGCATCGTGGCCATTGCTAACCGTAATGACATCGTAGCCTTTCTTCTCTAAAAAAAGTAATTGCGGTTTTAGTAAATCTATTTCGTCGTCAGCCCAAAGAATCTTGATCATGTCCATTATTTAAATTGGTTGTAATACCATAGTCACTTGAGCGCTTTCCTAAACAGTAGATAGGACAGTACCCAAAGTGGATTTGATGATATAAGATGATTTAAATGTAGAGTTTATTTCCGAGCGAATAGATTTTTTGGTGGTAAAACTTATTAAATATTATTTAGGATAAATGAGAAGCCAAGCAACCTAAATCTAGAAAGTACAGTCTTATAAAAAGAGAGCTGTGTAGAAGAAGTTCTATGGTATCAGTTTGAAAATGTAGGGTATTAACGATTTAAATTTTCTGCTTATTGTTAGACTAATCTACAGAATGAACGATCTTTGGTGAAAAATGAGATAGATGAGGTACAATAAGCTGTTGAATGATCCGATATATGGGCTTATTGATCTGCCTAGTGGTTTGATATTCAGTTTGATAGAACACAGGTATTTTCAACGATTACGGAGGATAAAGCAATTGGGTTTGACAGATTATGTATACCCAGGTGCCTTGCATACCCGATTTCATCATGCAATAGGAGCTATGCATCTGATGAAAATGGCTGTATCTGTTTTGCGACAAAAGGGTATCGAGATATCTGATGAAGAAATGGAGGGCGTCATGATCGGCATTTTGTTGCATGATATTGGACATGGCCCGTTTTCTCATGCTTTAGAGCAAAAGATTTTGCCTTTTCATCATGAGACCTTGTCTATGATGATCATGGAGCAGCTGAATGAGGAATTTGATGGGCAGCTGACGCTGGCGATTAGAATCTTTAAAGGAGAATATCCAAAGGTGTTTTTGCATGAATTGATCAGTAGTCAATTGGATATGGATCGTATAGATTATCTGAAAAGAGATAGTTTTTTTACGGGCGTACACGAGGGGGTTATTGGCCATGAGCGCATCATTAGCATGTTAAATGTGTCTGATAATCATCTAGTTGTAGAGGAGAAGGGGATTTATTCTATTGAAAAATTTCTGGTGGCTCGTAGACTGATGTACTGGCAGGTGTACTTGCATAAAACGGTGTTGACTGCCGAACAAATGTTAATACAAACGGTCTTGCGTGCTAAGGAGGTGATCCAAAAGAATCTTGCTGAGGTAAAATGTGCGGGTATTCTTGGAGATTTTCTGAAAAAGAGAGATAAAGAAGCGTTTGGAGATCAACGGGAGATGATAGAAAATTTCACCCAGCTGGACGATTATGATGTGATATGTAGTCTCAAAATTTGGCAGAAAAGTGAGGACAAAATTTTGTCTTATTTGGCAGGAAGTATCATGGCTCGAAGGCTATTTGGGATAGAGATGAGCAATGAAGAAATTAGCGACGAAAGAAAAAGGCAAATAGGGACAAAATTAGAGAAGAAATTTGGTTTTGATTTTCCGAACGAGCATCTAATTATTTCAGGATCAGAGACTAATACGACTTATAGTACATCTAAAAAAGAGATCAAAATGATGTTGAAAACAGGTGAGATAAGGCCTCTTACGGAGATTTCTGATGACATAATAAAGGAACAAATAATAACTAAACATTATTTATGTTATCCGAAAGATTTGCAGTAAATTTGCAGCCTATACAAAGCTATTATTTTTTAAATCTAAATATTATTTTTTTAATCAAAAACTATAATTCAATTATGAAAAAATTGAACCTATTTTTTGCAATTGCATGTTTGTTGTTCGCGACAAATGTAATGGCGCAACCTGGTGACCTCCCTGTAGGTAATGAGCCAGGAAAATGTTACGCTAAATGCTTGATTGCAGATGAGTATGAAACAGTAACAGAGCAAATCCTTGTAAGAGGTGCTTCAACAAGAGTTGAAATTGTTCCTGCTACTTATGAAACTGTATCTGAGCAAGTATTGGCAAAAGCGGAATCTTCAAGAATACTTACAAGACCTGAGGAATTTGACACTGTTACGGAGCAAGTAATGGTTAAGCCAGAGTCAAGAAGATTAATTCCAGTACCTGCAACTTACGAAACAGTAACGGAGCAGATTATGGTTTCTCCTGAGTCAAAGCGTTTAATTCCGATTCCTGCTGAGTACGAAACAGTGACTGAGCAAGTAATGGTTAAGCCAGAGTCAACTAGATTGATTCCTGTGCCAGCTACTTACGAAACAGTGACTGAGCAAATGATGACGAAGCCAGAGTCAAAGCGTTTAATTCCAATTCCTGCTGAGTACGAAACAGTGACTGAGCAAGTAATGGTTAAGCCAGAGTCTTCTAGATTGATTCCTGTACCAGCTACTTACGAAACAGTATCTGAGCAAGTATTAATCAAGGAAGCTTCTACTAGAATCGAAAGAGTTCCTGCACAGTACACTACTGAGTCAGAAACTATCGAGGTAAAGCCAGCTTCTACGAAGTGGGTTAAGAAGAAGGCAGACAGAAACTGTCTTTCTGCAGATCCTAACGATTGTTTAGTTTGGTGTTTGGTAGAAGTTCCTGCTGAATTCAAAACTGTAACTAAGCAAATCAGACAAGGTTGTGCAAACGGTTACACTGATTCTGGAGACGATTGTATCAAGACAATTGAAATTCCTGCTGAGTACGGTACTCAAACAAGAAGAATCGTAAAGACTCCTGCTACGACTAGACAAGAAACTATTCCTGCTGAGTTCTCTACAGTAACTAAGAGAGTAATTAAGACTCCTGCTACGACAAGAGAGGAAATTATTCCTGCACAGTTTTCAACTGTATCTAAGCAAATCATCAAGACTCCTGCTACTACTAGAACGGAGACTATTCCTGCTGAGTTCTCTACTATCACTAAGAGAGTTATCAAGACTCCAGCAACTACAAGAGAGGAGATTATTCCTGCTCAGTTCAAGACAGTATCTAAGACTGTATTGAAGACTCCAGCAACTACAAGAGAGGAAGTAATTCCTGCTGAATTTTCTACAGTAACTAAGAGAGTACTTAAAAATGCTGCTTCTCAGGAAGTACAGGCTATACCAGCTGAATATGCGACTCAAACTAAGCAAGTAGTTAAGACTGCTGCTTCAACTAAGACTGTTGAGATTCCTGCTGAATACCAGACTGTAACTAAGAGAAGATTAGTGAAGCCAGGTGGAATGACTGAGTGGAGAGAGGTTATCTGTAACAACCAAGTTACTGATTATACTTACCGTCAGATTCAAGATGCTTTGAGATCAAGAGGGTATAACCCAGGTCCTTCTGATAACGTATTTGGTTCACAGACTAAGTCTGCGCTTACTAAATTCCAGAAAGAAAATGGTCTTCCAGTAGGTCAGTTAGACATAGAAACATTAAAAGCTCTTGGTATCAGATACTAATAGTTTTTTAATATAGAAGATATAAAAGCCCGGCTCCATTTATTTGGAGTTGGGCTTTTTCTTTTTTAAAAGGGAGTTTATTTATTGCTTAGCCCCAATACTTGCGTAAAACATTTACTCTCGTCGATTTCTAAAATACTTCATTTGGATAAATCGCTCTGCAAATTCTGGAGGCCATTTCAAATGATGATTAAATGTCAGGTTTTCAAACGGTTATAAGGCTACTAGGATAATTTTAGGATTACTTTGCAAGCGAATTAAAATTTATTGCTGAACCATAGTTAGTTGCAAAGACATTATTTCCTATTTTGAGGAAAAATTATCCTGATGAGAAATTTCTTCTTTCTACTTATATCTTTTGCTTTTTTTGCTTGCCAATCAGAGACTAATAGCCTCAGTACTTGGTCGGAACTTAATCTTTTAGAGCATGGTATTCCGTTTAGCATCCTTGCACCTGACAGCGCCAAAGTAGAAACTATAGACTTTGGGAATATAATGAAGGATGTTACTGTTAGAGGAGGGGACGATTATTTCGTCCAAATATTCGCATCTGACGCTAAAAGTACGGATGTAAGTAAATTGAAGTCGGAGGCATTGATGGAGGTGAAAGAAGAAAAACACTTTTCAAAGATAGTTGAAGAGTCAGATCAAGGCTTTTTGTATGAAAGTAAGAGAGATTCTAGTACCACCTATTATGGTTTTAGATATGTCCGTCTACAGGGAAGTAAAGAATACGTTTTGCAGAATGGTTTTAGAGGCTTTTTTACTGAAGATCAGGCGCGCTCAATGTACAAGGCAGTATCTACTACGCTTAGTAAATAGCTGTAAAATATCTATTTTGTGACATTGATATGCTGAATATGGCTCCTGCTGTATATTGTTTATAGTGCTTCTAAGGCATTTTGCGTGACAACATATCTAATAATTTTCACTTTTTAAAATACCATTTTTGGGGTATTTGACACTCCTTCATTCCACCCTATCTTTGTTGTCAGAGTTTAGATAAAGATTTATTACTCCGAACAAATAACTATTTATTGAAATTCCCATGAACTACAACATTACATCTCTTTCTGCTTTCCCACTTTTCCGCAGATTTGAGCCCTAATATGTTGTAGAAAGCTTTACCCACTGCTTTCGAGAGGGCTTATACAGAAAACACGGTTTTATGAACAATACGATACTATGCACCTATGAATGGTCTATGTATCCATTGAAATAAGATTATAATCCACACACGCAATTTGCAATCGGCCTTGGCTATTGTAAAACTCTTGCCATTGTGAGTTATTCTCTTGCTCATTAAGACCCCCAATTTTTAATTAATAATAAGATATAGAGCTGTCTATTTAGATGGCTAAATAAAGTAATATGATTAAAGATTTACTGTTATATTTTGCTTTGCTATTATGGTTTGTTGTGCCTTCACAGGCACAACCTACCATATTTATGTTTGCAGATGATGTCACTGCAAAAAAAGGTGAGCTAGTTGATGTCAACATCAATGTAGAGAATTTTAATGATGTCATTGCATGGCAATTCACCTTTGAGTGGGACTCTCTTGTTCTTGAGTTTGTAGACATTGTTGATTTTAATCTAGTAGATCTAACGGAATATAATTTCGGACCTGCACAAATAAGAAATTTCATAGTATCTACTTGGTTTGAAAGTTTACTCACTCCAATTACGCTCGATGACGGCGAAACTGTATTCAGAATAAGATTTAGAGTTATCGGCGAACCTGGACAAGAATCTGCTCTATGGTTTTCAGGAAGCGAATTGCCAAATGTCGCTAGTGTCAATGGTATAGAACAGGAAATAGAATCTGAACCTGGTATGTTTCAAGTAGATGAAATGACAAATGCTACGACGATTGTACCAGACAATTTTGACCTAAATATAAGCCCTAATCCCTTTCTGGATAATACTCAAATAAGTTTTAAGCTTGATAAAAGGTATGAGGATCTTACTGTTTCCATCTTTAGTGTAGAAGGAAAAATGATTTACCAGCAAGCCCATGATTTAGGTGCTGGTAAGCATGCCATAGAAATAGATGCCTCATCTTTTTCTGCCTCGGGTATGTACTTCGTACAGCTTGTCAGTGCAGGACTATATACCACTCATAAACTAATATTAGAAAACCATTAATCGACCCAAAGTCATAGGATATGAATAAGATTTACATACTTTTTACGCTTTGTTTTCTTTGGATAGGAGCTATCCAACTACATGCTCAACCAGCTGTAACGTTCACGGCTACGGCATCAGATACCAGCCCAGCTGTAGGTGATGTTATCACGGTAACTGTGATGACAGGTACAGGGTTTACGAATCTTTTGGGAGCACAATTTGGGTTAAATTATAATGGTGCTGCCCTTCAATATGTTCCAGGGTCTGAGATGATAATACCTACATCTCCAGATCCATTGGCTACTTGGCAGATAAATAAGAGACCAAATAAATCTGAACTTGTAAATGTTTGGGTGCATTTAGGTTTTGCAGGGGTAAGCGCTCCACCGAATACACCAATATATACGGTAGACTTTGAAGTGATCTCTGATATGGGTAATTCTATTGATATCATCTGTGGTGGCGATGAAGTAGGGTGTGAATTTACGGATGAAACGCTCACAAGATTTACTGACCTGACTTTTGATGGTCCTCTCGATATTAATGGTGGTGGGGCCGCGCAAAATTTAGGGCCTATTATAGTGAATATTGGCAATGAGCAGGCAGCGACTGGCGATTCTATTTGTGTATCTTTTGCAGTTTCTGATTTTGTGGATATTCTATCTGCTCAGTTTTCCATTCAATATGATTCTACTATTTTATCAGGTCCGCGTTTGTTGGAAAATACTCCTAATCCTTTAGGGTTAACCTTTAATGGTAATTTCAATTTGTTTATGCCTGGAACGATTACCTTTTCGTTTAGTGACTTTGGAGGGCAATCATTTACCTTGCCTGATGGAACCGAAATATTTAGTTTATGCTTTGATGTCATTGGAGCTGGTGGAACCAGTACAGATATCATTATCGATGATAATCCTACTTTTATTCAAGTCATCAAGGAAGGAGAAGGCAATACTAACTTTGGTTTGACTAGTAATGTTGGATCGGTAGATGTTACTGGGATGGGAGGTGCTTTAGATGTAGTTGCCTATTCTATTGGAGAGGTAAGCAGCGATGTGGGGACAAATGTTTGTGTTCCTGTTACAGTAGATGATGGGTTTGAGGACATATTAGGATTTTCTTGGAGCATTGACTATGATGATTCTATTATTGATTTTACTAGCTTGCAAAATGTTCACCCTTCGATTTCTAGTCTAAGTTCAAATGAGCCAAACTCAGGAAATTTATCTTTTTTCTGGACAGCACCATTTGCAGCTAACTCTGAAGTGTCTTTACCAGATGGTACTGTACTTTATGAAATGTGTTTTGATGTCAATGGAAATTCAGGACAAGTAAGTCCGCTTACTTTTTCAAATAGTCCTAGTCCTATTGAAACAGTAAAAGTAGATGGACCAGATCCTGATATGGAGCAAGATTTAACTATTGTCAATACAACAAATGGCTCGGTGACTGTTTCGAATTCAGATGGATTCAATTTGATTGTATGTGATGTGGATGCCTGTCCTGGTGATCAGGTTTGTGTACCTATTTTAGCTACTGGTGCAACTGATATAGCCTCTTTATCTTTTACGCTACAGTATGATCCTGCAGAATTGACCTTCACAGGTCCTAATCCAAATAATATAGCACCTAATGTTCAGGCCTTTGAACCTCCAACAAATCCAGGAAACGTTAATGTAATATTTTTCCCATTCGATGGTTCCGTATTGACATTAGAAGATTGCGAAGCGTTTGGTGAGTTTTGCTTTGATGCGATAGGTGCACAAGGTGCATTTTCGCCTATTGTTATAGGAAGTGATCCAACTGTTTTTCAGGCCTCTATTATCAATAATGGATTCCCTGAAGAAATTGAAGTAGCTGCGACAAATGGTCAAGTGACACTTGATTGTTCTGGTGCACCGGGTGCACCAGTTGCGAATTGTGTTTGTGGTGCTCCGACTAATGATTTAACGATTGACGCTGATAATTCTGAAGTGATAGATATCACGTGTAATGGAGATCAAGATGGATCTATTGCCTTATCTGTATCAGGTGGAGAAGCACCATTGACTTTTAGCTGGTCTAATGGACAAACTACTCAAGATATTTCAAACCTAGGTCCTGGGATGTATACAGTAGATGTAACAGACAATAGTGGAATGATGGCTACAGCTACATTCACAATAAATGAGCCTACAACAATTCTACCCAATTCAATGGCAACTAATACATCAACACAAAATTCTGATGATGGCACCATTACGCTAAACGTTACAGGAGGAACTGCGCCATACACATACAATTGGTCAAACGGTGCCACTACTTCTAATATTACTGATTTAGCACCAGGTCAGTACGATGTTACCATTACAGATGCCAATCTTTGTACAGTATTGACAAGTCGAATTATTGGTACTGCTTTGACTCTAGGGCCAAGTGGCGGACCTGGCTCTCCTGCTGGTACCACTATAATAACTGATGTGCTTTGTTTTGGAGAAAATACAGGAAGTATTGATTTATCCATTTCTGGTGGAGTGGCCCCATTTAGTTTTTCTTGGGATAATAACTTCAATCAAGAAGATCAGTTCGGCCTAGCAGCTGGTACCTATTGTGTTACTATTGTTGATATCAACGGTGACACAGTAAATGATTGTTATATGGTAACTGGACCAGCCTCATCTTTGGATATAATCACGGTATCGGAAACATCACAATCTATTCCAGGTTCAAACGATGGTGCAATAGATATCAATGTAGTAGGCGGCGAAGGGATGTATACATACATATGGAATGGTCCTGGTATTAATAATGTAACAACGCAAGATATTTCTTCTCTTGGTGAAGGAAGCTATACTGTACAAGTTACTGATGAAAGAGGTTGTGTTAGAACTAGAACATTCTTTATTGGTACAACGGGTACTGCGCTAGCCATCGACCCTAATACTTCACAAGTAGCAAGTATAGCCTGTTTTGGTGATAATAATGGTGCTATAAATCCAGCAGTATCAGGTGGCGCGACTCCATACACTTTTGCATGGAGTGGACCTAATGGTTTTACTGCAAGTACACTAAATATCAGCGGTTTGGCAACGGGTACTTATCAATTAACTGTAACGGATAATAATGGTACTATCATAGAATCTGTACCTTTCTTGATAACTGAACCTTCTACTGCTCTTACTGCTACAGGAATGACGATGGATGAATCGTCACCAGGTACTAATGATGGAGCTATAAATCTTACTGTTTCAGGTGGTACACCTGGGTATTCATTCCTATGGAGTAACTCTTTCACATCAGAAGATATATCTGGTTTGACCATGGGCACTTATACCGTGACTATTACAGATTCTAGAGGCTGTACTTTTGTTGATTCATTTGTGGTAGGCACAGATGCTGATCCATTAGTGATAAATGCATTAGGAAGCAGTGTTGTAGATGTTAGGTGTTTTGGAGATTCAAATGGATCTATTTCTGCAGCGGTGAATGGTGGAATTCCGCCTTACACTTATAGCTGGGATAATGGACAAACTACAGCCACTATTACAGGCTTAGCTGCTGGACAATATACATTGACATTGACAGATCAAGGCGGACAATCCGATATTCAGACTTTCTTAGTTGGGTCTCCATCTTCTATAGATATTGCAGTAAATAGTACAACTCCAGAAACTGGAAACGGTAATGATGGGAGTATATCTATTACAGTTTCTGGGGGAGCTCCAGGGTATACTTATTCTTGGTCAAGTTCAAACGGATTTACTTCTACTGCGGAGGACCTTACCAATGTAGCGGAAGGTGTGTATACGGTGACTGTTATGGATTCAAACGGTTGTACGGAATCAAGAGATATTCTTTTAGGCGCTGTCTTAAGCATTGAAAATAAATTCGAAATCGATGTTGATTGTTTTGGTGAATGTACAGGGGAGATAGATATTGTAGTCATAGGAGGCCAACCGCCTTACTTATATTCTTGGTCCGGACCAGATAATTTTGCAGCTACTACTCAAGATATAAATGATCTATGTGCTGGAGTATACGAAGCCACTATTACTGATAACATAGGGCAGAGCATTTTCACAACTTGTAGAATTGACGAACCACTATTGGCACTTACTATTGAACCAAATCCCACTATTATTAATGAGGTGGTTCCAAATACAGGATCTATCAATATTACGGTTAGCGGAGGTACTGCACCTTATACTTACCAGTGGAGTAACCAAGCAATAAGCGAAGATATTACCAATCTTTTAGCAGGGTCTTATAGAGTTACTGTTACAGATGCTAATGGATGTATCTTGATTTCTCCAGAATATGATGTAGAGAGAATCCCTCTTCCAATAAATGTAGAAATGCTATCAATTAACTCACCAACCTGTGCGGGAGATTGCAATGGATCAGTTTCTATGCAAATACTAGGAGGAGATGCTCCTTATCAATTGGTGTGGAGTGATGGTTTGACACTGACTTTATCGACTACTAATCCTACTTATAATAGAGAGGATATGTGTGCAGATGATTACATATTGACTATTACGGATGCAAATGGTCAAGAACACAATGAGAACATTATATTATTAGATCTTGACCCTATTGAGATTGATGAAGTTGTAACTCCAGAAATTTTAGGCAATGATGGTTCTATTAATACTACAGTTACAGGTGGTCAGCCTCCATATACTTATAATTGGTCTCCTAATTCTTTACCTTCTACGCCGGATCAAGCTAATTTGACAGCGGGCTTATATATTGTGACAGTCACAGATGCAAACGGCTGTGAAGAAATAGACTCATTTGTTATTGAAGATCAAATAGCGCCACTTTCTTGCAATCCTAGTAGTACAGTGATCAATCAAATTGATTGTAATGGTGATATGGATGGTAGTATTAATATTTCGATTACAGGCGGTAGACTACCTTATTCTTTCCAATGGGATGACAATCAAAGTCAGACTACCGAGGATGCTATCGGATTAGGTGCAGGAACCTATACTGTAACGGTTACTGATAGCGATGGTATAGAAGCTATTTGTGGGCCTTATACTATTGAAGATCAACCGGCGATTGATGCAGGTGTGAGTGTGATAACTTTTCCAAATGCGGGAAATGCAGATGGAGCGGCAAGAGTTGATGTAGTTGGAGGGCTTCCGCCATATGCTTATGAATGGGAGTCGGGAGAAATCACTCAAATAGCTAGCATGCTTAATGCGGGACCTCAAAATGTGACTATTACTGATGCGAATGGATGTGAGTTAATTTTCGAATTTGATTTTGCCGAAGAAATACAACCCTTATCTGCCGATATAAGTGATATGTCAAATATAGAATGTAATGGTGATGCAACAGGTTTTGCTTGTGTAGAACCCTTTGGTGGCGTTTCTCCATATGAAATTATTTGGAATACAGGTGAAACCACTTTGTGTATAAGTAATTTATTGCCGGGAGAGTATTCTTATACCGTTACAGATTCGGGTACTGGAATGGCAATCCAAGAACAAACTGGTTCAATTACTATTTCGGAACCTGAAGCTTTAAATATAGAATTTAATGTGGTGGAGCCATCTGGGATGCTCACAGCTGATGGATCAGCAGAAGCTATAGTTACTGGAGGAGCTGCTCCATATACTTTCCAATGGAGTAATCCACAGGGGACAGGTCACAATACTGCACTTTGTGAAGGATTAGTGGCAGATACCTATTTCGTTGTAGTACAAGATGCTAATGAATGTATTTTGGTAGATTCAGTATCATTAAATAATCAGTTTGGCGGGGAGTGCTTAGAAACAAGAAACATCATTACACCGGGCGAAGCAGATGGAAAGAATGATACCTTCCTAATTCAATGTGCACCGGGTTCGATCAATACACTAGAAATCTACAATAGATTTGGCCAGCTGGTATTTATAACTGATAACTATGACAATACATGGGCAGGTACTGATAGAAGAGGAAATTTACTTCCAGCAGGTGGGTACTTTTATGTATTCCTACTAGAAGATGCTAGCACTGGAGAGACTGTTCCTTTCCAGGGCCATATAACCATATTGAGACAATAATTCCTATAAACCAGATTTAAGTACATATAGCTATGAACATATCAAACCATACAATTATGAAATATATTCTTTCAACAATTTTCTGCGTAGTTCTTCTAGGGAATTTAAGCGCTCAAGATGAGAGTATCTATATACATTATCATATCAATCCAGTTTTGATTAATCCTGCAGCAGCGGGCTTTGATGAAGGGCATGAATTATTTTTAAATGCAAGAGGCCAGTTTACAGGGTTTGCTGGCGACGGTGCTCCAAATTCATATGCACTTTCTTATAATGGAAGAGTATCTGAAACTTTTGGTTTGGGAGCTCAGATATTTAGAGAAGACATTGCTTCGTTGACTAGAACTAGAGTGCAGTTAAACTATGCATTCCAATTTAATAAATTTGAAAACTTCAAATTAGGTATTGGATTTTCTACAGAATTTGAAAGTATTAGAGTGCCTTCTTCTTATCAAAATAATCCACTAGTGGACATCGATGATGTACTATTGCTAGAAACTATTGACGGCAGAAATTTCTTTGATGCCTCACTAGGAGCATGGGGGGTATTAAAAGAAAATACATTTTTTGGTTTGACGATTCCAAACCTAATTAGTCAAAGGTTAGATAATATTGATCCTAATACAGATGAAACTTCCAGGTATTATATGTTGACTGGTGGCCATGCATTCCCAGTTGAAGGATTCAATTTTATTTTAGAACCCTCTATTTTAATAAGAAAAGCAAAAGATTCTCCATTTGGTGTTGACTTTAATATTAAAGCTAAGTATCTAGAGGAAAAGATTATAGCAGGACTTACATATAGATCAGGTACGGGTGGAAATATCGCCTTATTAGTTGGGTCTAGATTAGATCAATTTAGAATTTTTTATTCATATGATTTTGCCTTTCAAAGATTTCAAAGATATAATAGCGGCTCTCACGAGTTGACTTTGAGTTTGGAGTTTGGCAAGAAAGAAAAAGATCGCTCTGCACAACACCGCAGATAGATTAAGACATGGTTTTTGGGATGGCCTCTCTCTGCAATGGTAGAGGGGGGCTTCCCAATCCTTTTTACTTGTATTACTGATTACAATCCTACTTTTCTCAGAACCGTTTACAAATAAAGATGAGATCCTTTTGATTTCGCCCCTCCCTTTATCCGTAGCTTGGTCCTCAGAGCAGTAGCCATTTTTTAAAGAGTTAATTATCCCCCGCACATTGTTCCAACTGGAATGGATAAAACTCGATTACACATATTAAACCGTATTACGACTTATAAGCGTCAGCTTATGAGACTTCTGTGTTTATTAGGCGTGGTATTTTTCATATCTAACCAGCTTTCAAGTCAGTGTGTAGTAGCTTGCAATGATCAGCTGCAAATAAATTTAAACCAAGATGGATATTTTGTTGTAACGCCAAACCTCTTGCTACAAGGTAATATTGCCAATTGCCCTAATGTAGGCGTAGAATTATACGATAGTAACAACGTATTTATTGGCGATACATTGACTTGTCTCGAAGCAGGAACTTTAGTCACAGGTAGATTGGTGAATTATGACAATAATGTATTTTGTGATACAGATCTATCCGTTGCTGATAATATTGATCCACAGTTTACTTGTCTTGATGTTTTTGTACTGTGCAATGAACCCAATAGCCCTGCGGATATCGGTTATCCTGCAGTCACTGATAATTGTTCTGAATTTCAAAATAGCGATTTATTTTTCTCTGATGTTTTATTTAATCTAAACTGTTTTGAGACGGTTAATGGAAATCCTGTTACAGCTAGGATAGAACGTACCTGGTTAGTTGACGATGAAAGTGGCAATCAAGGTCAGTGTGTGCAAAATATTTATATGCTGCAGCCTAATTTGTCTGATGTACAGTTTCCTTCTCACCTTACGGGCATCAATGCGCTGACGTGTAGTATTGATGATGCAAATGATTTTTCTGTAACGGGTGTACCTACTATTGCAGGCAATGAAATTAGTACAACTGGTTTGTGTGATATTTCTATTCTATATGATGATCAAGTGTTTAGTACCTGTGGTGGAGGCACAACTACTATTCGTACCTGGTTAGCTTTGGATGTCTGTAATAATACAACGGAGTCTTTTGATCAAATTATTGAAGTAAAGGATGTGATAGGGCCTAATATTATATGTCCTGCTGATCTTACCATTAGCGCAAACAGTTTCACCTGCGACGCTGATATTTCTATTCCTACCATAAATGCTTCGGATGAATGTTCCAGCTTTTCAATTACGCCTTCTTGGGAGTTCGGTATCGGATACGGACCATTTACAGATGTACCAGTAGGTCAGCATGAGCTTACATATACTGCTACAGATGCATGTGGCAATACTTCTCAGTGTATAATAAATGTCAATATTATTGACAATACACCACCGACGCCAGTGTGCGAAGATGGCATCAGTGTAAGTCTCCTTCCTTCCGGAATAGCAAGAGTTTTCGCAAGTACTTTTGACGAGGGTAGTTTTGATAATTGTGGTATAGATCGATTTGAAGTAAGCAGAGACGGAAACCCGTTTGGAAACTTTGTGGAGCTCTATTGCTCAGATATTGGGCCACAGCCTGTCATAGTACATTTTAGAGCCTATGATATCAATGGCCTATTTAATGAGTGCAGTGTCACTGTGACGGTCAGAGATAATTTTAGACCAAGCATTTCTTGCCCCAGCAGCGTGACGCTTGAATGTAACGAAGATGTGACAAATTTAAGTCTCACGGGCTTACCAGCGACTTCAGATGCATGCGGCATAGATACCATGTTCTATGAAGATACAAATAATCTCACTTGTGGCGTAGGGAGCATAGAGAGAGTTTGGACAGCAGTAGATGTACATGGAAATTCTAATACTTGTATTCAGAATATTGAACTTGAAGACAACAGTATTCTCAATATAATTTTTCCAGAGGATACTTCAGTTGACTTCTGCACGGGCAATACAGATCCAAGTCAAACTGGGATGCCGACTATCAGCGGAGAAGGATGTAAAAATATATTAGTTAATTTTGAGGATCAAAATTTCTCTTCCAATACTTTCTGCAATACTATAATTAGGACT
This sequence comes from uncultured Saprospiraceae bacterium, assembly GCA_937923345.1. GTDB lineage: Bacteria > Bacteroidota > Bacteroidia > Chitinophagales > Saprospiraceae > JALZVN01. Next base: position 8,998 of record CAKZVJ010000196.1, on the reverse strand, counting down.
TGGACTGTAATCAATTGGTGCGAATACAATCCCAATAGTGGTACTGGAGTAGGGGAGTACATTCATACACAAAGAATTGATATCATCGACAATACCAATCCAGTAATCACTTGTTCAGCAGATACATTGGTTTATAATTTTACAAATGATTGTTCTTCAACATTTATAGATATTTCAATACCAACAGCTGCTGATTGTTCTGGAGATACTTTCATTACCAACAATAGTCCTTTTGCCAATGCTTCGAATGAAGATGCAAGTGGTTTTTACCCCAATGGAATTCACAATATTCAATTTACAGCTTATGACAATTGTGGCAACTCATCTATCTGTAATCAAATTATTGAAGTGAGAGACGGTCTTTCTCCCAATCTGATTTGCACAAACGGATTAGCGATTGAGATGTCCGCCAACGGATCAGTGACTGTAGATCCATTATCGTTGGTAGCAAGTGTATCTGATAATTGCACGGCTACTAATCAACTTACTTTTGTGCTAAGCCCAAATACATTCACTTGCGATGATGTCGGATTTCAAAATGTAATCTTGAGTGTCACTGATCTAGAAGGAAACGAAACAGTTTGCAACACTACTATTGAGGTGCAAGATAATATGTTTAGCTGTTCACCACCTGAGCTTAACATCAGTGGAAGAATGCTGAATTTGCTTGGTGCACCTATTGAAGGATTCGAGATTTCAGCGAATGGTGTTTACTTTACTACGACCGACCCCAATGGGGTTTATACCTTTCAAAATCTACCAGCGGGTGTCGATTATACCATCACTCCTGTTGATCCAGTGCTCACTGTTGACGGATTGAGTACTTTTGATTTAGTATTGATATCAGCGCATATTTTGCAGACCAGAAGATTGACTGATCCATATCGTTTGATTGCTGTAGACGTTGATAATAGTAACACTATTTCTGTTTTTGATTTACTAGGTATTAGACAAGTTATTCTAGAACGCGTGGGTAATTATAGCTCCAATATAGCTTGGAAGTGTGTTGATGCAAGCTTTGTATTTACAAATAGTCAAAATCCATTTTTAGACAATTACCCAGTAGAGCTTACCTACGCTCAACCCTCAGGAGATATTAGCAGTGCGGATTTTGTAGGTATCAAATTAGGAGATGTTGACGCTAGTGGTAGCAATTTGAAAAGCGCGACTATTTCTGAGAGATATAATAAAAGCATTTTGTTTGAGGTTGAAAATAGAGCATTGACTAAATCTCAATTAGCGGAAATACCGTTTGCTCTAGACGAATCACTTAGCTTTTTTGGCCTTCAGTTTGAGTTGAATTTGGATCCAAATTTAGTAAAATTTGAAGGCTTATCAATTGGAAATGATATAGATATGAATGAAAGTAATTACACATATGATAGTCTTACAAACACTTTGAAATTATCGTGGAACACAACAGTAAATCCTGTTAGCATGATAAAGGGGAAGAATGTACTCAAGTTAAAAGTTAAGGTTAAAGAAGATTGTAGCACAAAAGATTTTCTAAGTTTCAATCAAAATACATTAATGCCGGAAATATATGATGCATTTTATGACCAGTTTGATTTGGAATTCAAGTTCGCAAATAATTATGCTGAGGAAGCCGATTCGCCAATAGTGACTATGACTATGGGGCAGAATTTTCCTAATCCTGTAAAGACCAATACAAGTATAAAAATAAATTCATTTACACATTCAGAAGCCAATTTAATTTTTGTAAATACTGACGGAAAAATTGTACGTGAGAAGCCGCTAAGTCTTGCGGCCGGGGACAATTTAATTACGCTACATGTGGATGAATTCAATACCAGCTCCACCTTTCTTTTTTATAGTCTATTGCTAGATGGTCAAGCAGTAGCTACCAAGAAAATGTTTCTTCTGAAATAGTATTTTGTTTTGTATGGGGTGCCCATAAAAGCCCTAGAAAAAAGGCCTTTTATGGTCGGGCTATCCAGGACTACGCTTCGCTACGGTCCTTCACTCCTACGTCGTTTGGACATCCTGCCTTCTTGATTTTTTATTTTTTTTTATGTTGAATTATTCGGCAGGATTCCTTCCTATCCCTCACCCAAATGAATGCTTTAAATATGTTGATTATTTACATGGGAAAAATACCATTTTAGGGTATTGTTAACAGCTTTGATTTGATTTAAATTGTAGTCAAATACAGAAGCTATTTATGTTTCTTGTTTATGTCCCTTAAGCCGTAAAATAAAAAAAAAACTCATTCTCCTCTTGAGTAGCTAAATTCTTAGCAAATTTCACTTTTTCGGTTTTGGACTTTTCTTCCTCCTGTTCGGGTTTTGTCTCGATATATTTATTAACCGATTACTGAAATATTTACTCATGAGCAAATATGTTGCTACTTGCCTTGTGTTCCTCTCTCTTTTTTTCAATGCTAAATTATTAGCTCAGTTTCCAGCAGCTTCTTCGTGTTCATATACATTGCAACTATTTGATAGTGCAGCCAATGGATGGGATGGTGCTAGACTAGAAATCTCTATTAATAACGGTCCTATCCAGGTGTACTCCTTGACAGCAGCGCAAGGTGCACAAGCATCTTATAGCCTTGATGTAGCTAATGGTTCAATTATTGATATCGCCTATGTAGGCGGTGCCAATGAAAATGAGCATACTTATATTTTGCAAGATCCTGTTGGCGCGCAATTATTTTCAGATGGACCTTTCCCTGCCGAGACGAGTATTCCTACTGTAAAGGTTACTTGCCCAAGTACTTGTATTAAAGAAGAAGATTTTCTTTTATTGATAACTATGGGAGACAATCCTGAACAAATGAGTTGGGAGTTGACAGATGCATCCGGTGCTAGAGTAAGCTTTTCAAATGCAAATGCATACAATGGATTTCCATCAGGATTCGTACTGCCAATACCTGTTAATTTGACCACTTGTGAAGCATATACTTTTACAGCATTTGATGGTTTTAATGACGGTTGGAATGGAGGCTCTTTTCAACTCATTTCTGACAACCAACAAAGAGGAAGCTTAATTTCTGCGGGTACGTATGAAGGTTTTTACGAAATACTTTCAGGTCCAGGAAATTTTATTGATCAAGCGTCATCTAACCTAACCTTACCTTGCTTTGAGTGTGGTGAAACACAAATAGTTGTTGCCAACGTAGCTGGATTCAGTGATTGTATTCAACCTGGATTTATATATCCTTTCGATGATTTACCTACTCCTTTGGTTTGTTATCCTAATGTAGCGCATGGTAATCCTGCACCGATCATGACGGTCTCTTATCCTTCAGCTATACCAGCCATTACCAATGCTAATGTCGGAGTGGCTGTAGACTTGCCTATAGGGTCAAATGACGCTATTTTTAGTGTAGAATATAATGATGGCCAAATCATAAGATGCACATCAGAAGTAATTATTGTGACTGAAGCTAACCCTACATTAGTATGTAACGATAATCTCAACATTGCATTGAATGATGTGCAAAGTAACGCTAATTGTGTACTAGCGTTAACTCCTGATATGGTTCTTGAGGGACCAAGTAATTGTGAAGATGAATATATTGTTAAGATATTTGATAGTAATGGTCAAAATTTGGGTAATGTAATTGATCCGAGTTTTGTTGGATTGATTTTGGATTATCAAGTTCAACACCTTGCTAGCCTCAACTCTTGTTGGGGGACAATAACAATTGAGGATAAAACTGCTCCACATATTAACTGCTTTGATTACTCAGTAGCATGTAATCATCCAAACTTCATGGATGAAGATTATAGCTACCGAGAATCATACCTACCAAATGACAACACTCTTCCTGCTAATATAGCAGGGGGAGCCGTTGCACCTTCTCCGCCTTCGATAACTACACTTCCTATACATGTAGAGTGTGGTCCATTAGGAGAAGTTGTAGAAAATGTGACTGTATCTTTAAATATTGATCATACAGAAATAGGAGACTTAAGTATTATACTGCTTGCCCCAAATGGCATGAGCAAAACTTTAATGAACACAGGTACTTGTGTTCAGGGTGGAGCAGAGAATATGGTAGTTACATTTAATTCTCTTGGCAGTAATCCTTCTATTGATAATAGTTGTGACCTGTCGCAATCACCTGTTATAAATGGAATATTTAAACCCATAGATAATATTTCTTTTTCTGGTGTATCTTATTCAAGTCTTGCAGGAGAGTGGAGCATTATCATTACAGACAATAACAATACTATTTTTGGAGATCCTGTCGTAGGTCTTGGAGAAGTTGTGAATGCAAGTATAAGTATTGATGCTGGTTTTCCAACGCCATTCACGGCAGATGATTGTAGTGCTTTTTCTACTGAGTTAGTCTCAGAGTTTATAGAAGATACTAATTGTTCTAATCCTTGGACTGGAGCTGTAGTTAATAGATTGTGGAAAGCGACAGATGCTGTGGGTAATGCAAGTACTTGTTCTCAGAAAGTGTCCTTAATTACACCCACTATCTCTGATATTAATTTACCAGAAGATATTATTTTAGAGTGTGGAGCTATACCGGAAGTTGAGGTAGCTGGAATCCCAAGGTTTGATTGTTTTGATTTAGCGGATGATCAACATGTGGTCTGTGATTTTACTTATGTATATGAAGATACTGAAGTGAGCAGCTGCGGGATTAGTAGAAAGATATTTAGAGACTGGACTGTTATCAATTGGTGTACCACTGTTTCCATTTCGCATAGGCAAACTATTGAAATAAAGGATACTGAGGGTCCCGTACTTGGAATAGAGGATATATCGACTGGTACAAGCCTTTTTAAGTGTGGTGCAGACGTTTTCTTAAGCGCCTTGGCTACAGATGCATGTTCCTCTGTGGAGCAAATATCGGCGAGCTATACTATTCCTGGGCCAATACAAGGAAGTAGTGAAATAGTCATAGTAGACATTACCAATGGTGAGCTTGTTACTGACCTTCCTTTAGGAGATACTGAAATTAGTATTACGGCTATGGATGCCTGTGGAAACAGCACAGTGAAGTTAATTACAGTGACTATTGAAGACAATGCCACTCCAGTAGCAGTTTGCGATGACCAATTAAGAGTTTCCCTAGGCGGCGGAGGAATTGCTAGATTGACAGCATTAGATATAGATGAGGGAAGCGTAGATAATTGCGGTATTGAAAGTTATCAAGTAAGAAGATTAGGAGGGTGTCTACCTGGTACCCCTTTTGGTGACTTCGTAGATTTTGAATGTTGTGATGCTGGGGAGTCTGTAAATGTTGAATTACTTGTTACCGATGCAGCGGGTAATAGTGCATCGTGTTGGTTAACCGTTGCGGTAGAAGACAAATCTGCCCCAAGTATTTCTTGTCCATCAGATAAGGCGTTTACCTGTGAGGAAAATATAAGTGACTTTTCTGTTTTTGGAAATGCAAGTGCTATTGACAATTGTGATGCGAGTATAGAAGAGTCCTCTATAACAAATATTGATAACTGTGGTGCAGGAGAGATTATTAGAACTTTTATAGCAACTGATAATTTTGGTAATAGCAGCGAATGTAGTCAGAGGATTACTATATCCCATGTGTCGGACTTTACAGTTCAGTTTCCTGCTGACCTGACATTAAATTCATGTTCTGTGGATTTAGATGAGTTGTCGAAACCAATAATAGGAATGGAGGACTGTGAATTGATTGCTACTTCTTATGAAGATGAAGTATTTGAGTTAGTTCAAGATGCTTGTACAAAAATAGTAAGAACCTGGACGGTTATCAATTGGTGTATCTATGAAACAGGAAATTCTAATAATACTGAACTTGGTATACCATTACCAATCCCAAGAACATTTACTGACGATGGAGACGGATTTTTCCAATATACTCAGATAATAGAAGTCATAGATAATGAGGCTCCCATTTTTGATCCTACAAGCTTGCTGGACGTCACAGTTGAAATAACTAATACTTGTTCTGCAACGTACAATGTGCCTAATATTACAGCACTAGATGAATGTTCTGGTGAGATCATTGTTCAACCTAGCCCTAGGTCAGTAACTGGAACTCACTTAGAGAGTCATGAAATTACTTTTGTTGCTTCGGATGGATGTGGAAATGTAAACATTGAAAGTATTCATATAACTTTTGTAGAAAGAAAGGCACCAACACCCGTTTGTGAAACAGGTCTTGTTGCTGAAATAGATTCCCATCTAAAGGAAATAACTATTTGGGCTATCGATTTTGAATCTGGAAGTAGTTTTGATAATTGTACCGCTTATGAGGATTTGCAATTTTCGTTTTCTGAGAATGCAAATGATATAAGCAAGACATTTGATTGTAGTCAGCTTGGTTTGAATGATGTGGAAATATGGGTAACGGATGAATTTGGAAACCAAGATTTCTGCATTACGACCATTGAAATTCAAGACAATCTAAATGCTTGTGATCCAGGTACAGGAACGGGTGCAAAAGCCATCATAGGTGGAGTAGTAGAGACAGAAATGGGAGCAGCAATAGTGGATGTGCAGATGGATATAAGTGGAAGCAATACTGCTACCACCAATACAGATCAGAATGGAGGATATGACTTCGTCGATCTAGATGTAAACGGAAATTATGTAGTAGGTGCTGCCAAAAATAACGACCCGAACAATGGTGTTTCTACTTTTGATTTGGTGTTGATAGCACGACATATATTGCAAATTACTCCTTTTGAAAATCCCTATAAACTCATAGCAAGTGATGTAGATGATAATCAAACTGTGGATATTTTTGATATGATTGCCATTAGACAATTAGTGTTGCGAGCTGTAGATACTTATCCAAATGGATATTCGTGGAAATTCATCGAGAAAGATTTTGTATTTACCAATCCATTAAATCCGTGGCTGGACAATTTTGATGCTTATATCAATGCCAATAATCTGACCGGAAATAAGATGGATGCTGACTTCATAGGTGTAAAATTAGGTGATGTTGACAACAGTGCAGAGGTTAATATCAACAGCCCAAGACTAGAGGAGAGAAATCTATATGAGACTGAGTTATCAGTTGTATCTACCTCAAGTACTGATGAGGATGAGGTGATATTTTCATTTTATCCTCAAGAAGAATTAAGTATTCAAGGACTTCAATTTGAACTGAGTTTTGATAATAATAATTTTGAGTTTCTGGAACTTATCTCTAAGGATTTGAATTTGAATGAACGTAATTTATCAACTAGATTTATTGAGGAAGGCAAAATGCTAGTAAGTTGGAATGAAAGCAATTTTGTGTCTACTAATGAATTTAGCTTATTGTTCGAACTTAAATTTAAGAAATTAAATCTAGGGGTATTAGATCCTTCTTTCGAATTCTCAGATGAATTACTAAACTCAGAAATCTATGTAGATAAACCTGATCCCATTTACGCTTTAGGCTTAAGTATGGCATTGGATGAGTCACGTTTTAACTTAGTTCAAAATTCACCTAACCCATTTACACAGTCAACCTCTGTAGAGTTTTATTTAAATAATACTGATCCAGCAGAAATCAAAGTGTTTGATCTACAAGGAAGGCTAGTGAATGCTCAATTTGTTAATCCAGTCATTGGTAAAAATCTAATTCAATTTACTTCTTCTGATTTTAATGGGGCAGGAGTATACTATCTAAGATTAATTTCTGGAGATAAGCAGTCAGTGATAAAAATGATTATGGCAAAATAAGATCAAAGGGTTGATTTAGCAAAATTTTAATCCAACGGATTAAAGTAAGGAGGGAACCAAAACAAACTTGTTTTGGCTAGTGAGAAATATACAATTGGAATGAGAATAAAGCGAATAGAAGAAACGGTTTTTGGGATGACTGACTGATGCGCAGCAATTTTGATCCAGTGGATCAAAATAAGGAAGGAACCAAAACAAACATGTTTTGGCTTGCAAAATTATAGATAGGAAAATAAAACAAAACGTAACTAAAGAAACGGTTTTTGGGATAATCTCTTTGTGGCCTTCGGGCTACAAAGGGGTCTTTTAAAATTGTAATTGAAATATCAAAATAAGGAAGGAACCAAAACAAACATGTTTTGGCTTGCAAAATTATAGATAGGAAAATAAAACAAAACGTAACCTACGAGACGGTTTTTGGGATGACTGACTGATGCGCAGCAATTTTAATCCAGTGGATTAAAATAAGGAAGGAACCAAAACAAGCATGTTTTGGCTAGCAATATTTTAGATAGGAAAGTAAAACAAAACGTAACCTACGAGACGGTTTTTGGGATAATCTCTTTGCAGCCTTCGGGCTGCAAAGGGGTCTTTTTACTTAGCTCAAAAGGTGATTGTTGGGCTAGTTAAGAGTAAGTAGCTATTTAATAACTTCCTATATATTAATTTAAATTGTTATAAAATGGACTAGCGCTGTGCAGAAAGCGAAATGAAATGGAGCTGTCTGTAAGACCGTAGCGACAGCGAAGTCCGGAACATAGCGACGCAGATAAGCCGACCTTCGAAGGCGTTCTGGGTAGGCCCCAAAAAATAAAATAAAAGTAAACGGAAATCCTATTCAAAATTATTTAATGAGTATTTTTGAAAACAAATAATGTATGTACACTACTAATAAATGTGATATGTTTAGAAATTATTTCATCAATTTATTTCAATTTTTTTTTTTAATTGGTCTCCTCTCCTGTACAAATGATTCAAGTCATAATAGCGAAAGTAGTAGTAAGCATGAATTGAAAGGGCCACTTTTTTCTCTAGTAAATAATAGTGGTATTGACTTTGTTAATAGACTCACGCCTACCACAAATTTTAGCACATTTGATTATCAGTATTTTCAAAATGGAGGTGGGGTTGCAGTTGCTGATTTTAATAATGATGGACTTAAAGACGTATTCTTTACATCCAATCAGGAATCAGATAAACTATATCTGAATATTGGAGATTTAAAATTTAAAGATATTACAGAATCTGCAAAAGTAAGTGGTTTTGAAAATACTGTAACTAATAGCTGGTCAACAGGGGTAACAATTTGCGATATAAACAATGACGGATACATGGATATCTATATATGCAAAGC
>CAKZVJ010000195.1 GCA_937923345.1 uncultured Saprospiraceae bacterium | reverse complement strand
TTAAAAGAAAATCACGCCAAATTGGTTCTTGCCTCGTTAATTCCCAGGGTTGCCACCCTGGGCTATAGTATTATCACCCCCCGAAAAAAATCGGGGCAAGCTCTGCCGGGGTTCTTCTCTTACTTCTGAATATCCCGATATAGACCCCTACATCACAATGAAGCGTAAATATATCGGCAAGGGAGCAGCTTGTCGGGATGGATACGTGGCTATGATGGGTTCAACACACAAACCCAAGCACAAAGAAATTTTACAACAACTTGTAGAATTAGAATTTATCGAGAAGATAGAACGGGTTTGGTATTTGTAGTAAGCAAATTTTTACTTATCGTCTTGTTCTGACTTTTCAAAATGCGCCACCACTTTAAGGGCCGCTGAATTTCCTATCTCTGCTGCAATAGCTGCAAAGGGTGCTTCTTTAATTTTCTTGGTAGACTTGAAAGCGCTCAATAATTTTTGCGCAGTCTTCTCTCCTATACCTGGAATATTGGTCAATTCTGAATCGATGAAATTTTTAGAACGTTGGTCTCTATGGAAGGTGATGGCAAAGCGGTGCGCTTCATTTCGCAACTGTTGCATGAGCTTCAGCGACTCTGATTTTTTATCGATGTAAATCGGGATAGGATCGTCTGGGAAAAATATCTCTTCTAAGCGCTTAGCAATACCGATAACTACCATTTTGTTTTCTATTCCCAGCACCTTGATACTCTTCATAGCTGCGCTCAACTGACCTTTACCGCCATCCACTAATAGGAGTTGCGGCAGTGGCTCCCCTTCATCTAGTAGCCTACGGTAGCGTCGATGGACTACTTCGGTCATGGATGCAAAATCATCAGGACCTACTACTGTTTTTATATTGAATTTGCGATAATCTTTTTTGCTGGGCTTGGCATTTTTAAAAACGACACAAGAGGCTACTGGATTAGTCCCTTGAATATTACTATTATCAAAGCACTCTATGTGCATGGGAAGCTCATCCATTTGCAAGTCGTTCTTTAGTGTCGTTAGGATCCGCTCAGCAGAAGTTACTTTTTTTATTTTGTTGATCGCTTCTTTCTTCTTTTGCATCAGATAGTACCAAACATTTTTCTCAGACAATTCTAAGAGTTTCTTTTTGTCGCCACGCTGAGGCACCGTAAGTATTAACTCTTCATCTGCTAACCGCACTTCCATGGAGCAGATGATTTCTGGTGCGGAGCTATTAAATCTCTCTCGCAACTCTGGGATAGAAAAAGAAAGCAAGTCTTCTTCGTCTTCATTTAAGTTCATTACCATCTCCATCGTAAAGGTATTGATAATCGCCCCGTTGACCACTTTGATATAATTTACATAGGCGCTGGTCTCATCTGTGCCGATAGAAAATACGTCTACATCTCTAATGACTGCACTCACCACTGTAGATTTGCCTTGGTAGTCCTCGAAAGCAGTCAACTTTATTTTTAAATCCTGTGCTTTTTCAAATTCTAAATTCTCTGCATGCAATTGCATTTGCTCTTTGAAGTGGGACTTCACAGAACCAAAATTTCCACGCAACATGTTTTTTATTTGGGCTATTTTAGCATTATAACTTGATTCATCTTCTTTGCCGACACAGCCGCCTAGACAATTTTTGATGTGGTACTCTAGGCAAACTTTAAATTTTCCAGCGTCAATATTTTCTTGGGATAAATTATAATTGCAGGTTCGTAATGGAAACAACTGTTTGATCAAATCTAATATTACCTTGAGTCTTGTTTTGGAAGAATAAGGCCCAAAGTAAGTAGAGCCGTCTCTAAATACTCTACGCGTGATAAACACTCTCGGAAATCTTTCATTCTTGATGACAATATAAGAATAGGATTTCCCATCCTTTAGCATCACATTGTACTTCGGCTGTAGCTTTTTTATTAAGGTGTTCTCTAAAAGGAGGGCATCCGTTTCGGAGTCAACGATAGTAAATTCTAGAGAAGCTGCGTTTTTGACCATAGTTTTGGTCTTGTGCAGCATATGTTTTTTTTCACCGAAGTAAGAGGCAATACGTTTTTTAATATTTTTAGCCTTCCCTACATAAATAACAACATTGTCCTTGTCTCTATAGCGATACACCCCCGGATCAGTAGGTATGGTGGGTAGTAATTTTTTATAGTCTTCGGTAGTCATTTTTTTTGAGGGATTAGGTTATAGGTCTCAGGCCTTAGCTTTGTTGGTTGCTATTTGTTTGTTGAATTCAAAAGGCTAATGATTACGTTAGTATTTTTTCTTACTACCTTTTATAGCTAATAATTTAACACCCAGTTTTATATTTTGATTATTCACCAAGTGATACTAACAAATTGCTAAAACCTAATGCCTAAAACCTAATGCCTTTCTTAGTATCTCATGCTTTCAAGATAATCAATACTGATTTTTACGCTTTCGATGGGCAGATGGTTTTTACATTGATCTTGTTCAACATAAAAATGTTTCATGCCCGACTTCTTCTTGCATTTGAAAATATCTTTGAAGTCAATGATACCATTTCCTACTTCAGTAAAAAATTGTTCTTCTGTGTTATCCATGTCTTTCACATGCCAAAGGGAGAAACGGCCTGCATGATTTTCGAAATATTTTTTGGCGGACTTATTGGCCTTTTCTATCCAGTATAAATCCAGCTCCATATCAACTAGATTTTCGTCCGTCTGCGAGAGCAAAATATCGTAAGGAATCTGTCCTTCCATGGTGAAGAATTCGAAATCGTGATTATGGTAGGCCATCTTCACGCCTTGCTTTGCGGCCATAGTCCCACATTTATTGAGTAGTTCTGCTATGCCTTTGTACTGATCTAATTGCTCGCGCTCTGTGTCTAGCAGATATGCTAATACGATATAGTCCTGGCCAATGCTTGCTGCATCTTCGACATACTGTTCAAATTTATTTAGTGGAGTGCCTGTTTGGCTCATGTCTCTCTTACCTGTGAGGGTGTGTCCTGAGCGTACACTAAGACCAAGGTCATCCAATACCATTTTAAATTCCTTTGGCTTCATGCCATAGTACTTTCCACTTTGGTAGCCCGCTACTTCTACATCGTCGTATCCCATAGCAGCGATAGCTTTCAAGGTGCCGACAGGATCTTCCGTCATGGCATCCCTCACGGTATACAATTGGACACCAATTTTGCCCACTTTTTTAAGTTCCCAAAGACTAGGTGAAGGAATAAGACTGGCCAATGTTCCAGCACCTAAAATTTTATTGAATTGTCTCCTCTGCATAATATTTTATTTTCTTCTGGCTAAAGTAATGATAAATCACAACAAGTAGACATAACAACAAACCAAAAAACTCTCTTGTGCGCTCTATATACGGGGTGTTGGCCTTCATTTCTTCGGCAATACTTGGCATACCTAATTGAACCCATTCTATAAGATAAAGTGAGTAGCTGGCCGCATAAATAAAGAACAACATCAAAAAGAAGATGATCACCCGCGTATCCACTTCTCTAAAGGCAGCTACTAAGGATATCCCCGCTACTGCAGAATAAAGTATCACCCAGGTCAAGGCGTCAGGATCATTAAATTGCCAATAAGCAAATAGTATAAAAACAAAAGCTAGTATTGCATTTAATATTCTCAAAACTGTATTCTATAATTGATGATAGGCAGCAAGCCCAATTGTTCTCTCAGCACCACGCGATCTAAGAAGCTATCATAAAATCTAAAGGCTTCATTTTTCTGATTGAGCACATTTTGTATATCTAAAGATAAGGTGCTCGTATATTTCTTGCGTTCTACTTTTCTATAAATACTAAAATCTACTCTAAAGTAATCTTCTTGCTTTAGTGTGAAAGCTTCCGTTTCATCAAAAATCGTTCGACCCGCAGCCTGTGAAGCCAATAAGTCTATCGGCGTAGCTCGAAATCCTCCTAGGTAGTTGGCCCTAGCATGTACACCTAAGGTCACCTTTGCTTTTCTGACCCATTCTTTCCCGACTAGTGCATTAAATATATAAGATCCATCAAAGCGTGTATCTAACCATTCCTCTGTGTTGGTACGGAATTGAGATTTATAGACCGTAGCATTGGCTCCCCATAGCCAGCCATAATAATCTGGTGTTTTTCGAATGCCTGTTTCTATACCTATATTTCGCCCTTCTCCTTCACTCTCCAAGGGCAATACATCTACTCCGTCTAGCCCATTCAGTATAGAAAAGTTAGATCCGATTTCGGCATCCGCAATAGGCACATCATAGAGGAATTGATAGAATGTCTCTGTTCTCCATTCTATATTCTTAGCTCGGTAGGTATAGTTAAGGACGTTTTGCCAGGATTTGATATTGCGCACATTGTTATTAAGCACTTGATCGCTAATGTGGTACACTCTAGGTGCATTCGATTGGCTATACAAACCACTTACTAATTGAAGCGAGTTATTCTTATTGATTTGAAAATTGAAAGAAGTTCTTGGCTCCACTAAAAATTCATTCTCCACTGTTGAACTCAATTGCTGTGTCAAGTTTACACCTCCACTCCATCTCCATTTATTACCAAGTGCATAATCTACTTGTCCTAAAATTCCTATTCTATTTATTTGCTCATCTTCTACAGTTATAGATTCTGAGAGGATAGTATTGGCAGAAGCAAAATCATAAGTCAAAATATTATTAAATATACCAACTTGAATATTCCCTTTATCTAATTTATGATCTACGGATACCTTTGAGCTGAGCATAGTTTGCTGATTGCTATCGCTTATAGATTGATCTGTAAAATCTACTGCGGTACTCATTCTATTGTTGATATTTGCAGAAAGAATGCTGGTAAAGTTCAACCGATTTTTGGGACTAAGGTAAGTATCATAATTGACCCCTACCAAGCCCATATCTCCACTAAAGTCAATATTGGTATTATCTTTTTCTTCTTCTCTGTCAGTGGCATCTAAAGGTGCGGTAAATACATTATTACTTAAACCACCTACGGCGAATACCTTAAAAACACCTTTCTCTGTAGGGAAGCTAAAATTAAATGCCAAGTCTTGAAAATCAATTTCCTCACCACCAAAGTCTAAGCCAAGTTGTGTGAGCAAACCGACAGTGGAAAATCTATAATTGAATAAATAACTAGCTCCATTTTTATCTTTTTGGATAGGGCCTTCACTACTTAGTTCTAAACCAATCAGACCTAATTGCGCAAAATGCTTTCTCTCTTTGTTGTCTCCATTACGCAGACTCATGCCCAGGATACCCGATTGCGCATTATGATAAGCAGCTGGATAAATAGACTTATAAAACTGGCTCTTCGATAACATCTGCGCACTCAAAATATTTACTCCTCCAGCATTTTGGGTAGGGCGATCAGAAAAAGTACCTGCATTACTGGTGTGGTTGGGATTTACAATCTCTACTCCTTCTAGATACCACTTAAAAAAATCTGGTTGATTCCCTCTGATAGAAATACCATTGGCTTGATCGTTACTATTGGCAACACCGGCAAAATTTTGTGCTGCTCTCGCAGGGTCAAAAAAGGTGGCTGGCAATTTACGTACCTCGTCGATAGTTATGGTGTGCACTAGATTGGGCAAAAATTCTTGCGTATTGTATCGACCTACTGTAACATCTACAGCACTGATGGCTATCTCCGATGGCACTAGTCTGAAAAAAAGAATATAT
>CAKZVJ010000194.1 GCA_937923345.1 uncultured Saprospiraceae bacterium | reverse complement strand
GCCACATTCGGCGGCAAGCCTAAGACTTCTGTCAGGATGGTCAAGGTGATGGCAGAACCGTTACCTGCTAAGGTGTTGATGACACCTGCAGCCAGACCTCCCACTATGGCGATGATGTATTGGTATACTTCCACTATTCTTTGATGGTCTCGCACAATTCTACGAGTACTCCGTGTGCAGATTTGGGATGAACGAAGGCAACCATTTTATTGTCTGCACCTCGTTTAGGTTCTTCGCTTAGCAATCGAAATCCTTCTTTTTCAAGACGTTTCATTTCTGCTTTGATATCCTCTACTTCAAAGGCGATATGGTGAATCCCTTCCCCATTCTTGTCTATAAATTTTGCAATGGGACTATCCTCTTTGGTCGCTTCCAGCAACTCTACTTTGTTTGGTCCCACTTGAAAGAATGAAGTCATAACACCTTCGCGGGCTACTTCTTCTTGCTTGTAGGGGGCTTCACCAAGCAGCTTAGTATAGAGTTCGTTTGCGTCTACTAAATTTTTGACCGCAATCCCGATGTGTTCAATTTTCTTCATTCAATTAAATATTGAAAAATTTATAATTCACCATTTATAATTCTAGAAGTTTTTAAAAGATAGTCGTAGACTATCTTTTAAAAACTTCTAGTTCTTCCACCATCTACGGTGATATTGGTACCATTGATATAGCTAGCCGCAGGGCTTGCTAAAAAGGCGACCGCTGAAGCGACCTCTACCGGTTCTGCAAATCTACCTAGCGGTACTTCCGAATACATTCCTTCCATCACCTCTTCATTGGTTTTGGTGTCGCCAGCTCTAGCTTGGACGATTTCTTGGAGCCTACCCGTATTGGTATACCCAGGGAGCACGTTATTTACGGTGATCCCAAACTGGCCTACCTCATTGGCGAGGGTCTTGGACCAATTGCCTACCGCACCCCTGATGGTATTAGAAACACCTAAATTATTGATAGGTTCTCTGATAGAGGTAGAGACGATATTGATGATGCGCCCGAAGCCTGCGGATTTCATACTGGGCAAGACGCACTTCATCAAAAATTGATTGGCTATGAGATGATGTTGAAAAGCTTTTAGAAATGCGTCCTCTTCAGCAATCTGTACAGAACCAGATGGAGGGCCTCCGGTGTTGTTGATGAGGATATGAAAGGCTCGATCTTCGCTAAGGACTTTGAGCTTTCTTTTGAAGTCTTCAAATTCATTCAGATCGGCTACCTGTATAGAATGTACCTGACCTAGGGAAGTGTCTAAACTTTCTCTTACTTCCTTCAATATGGACTCTGTGCGAGATAGTAGCGTGACATTAGCGCCTAAAAGGGCTAGTTCGATGGCGGAGGCGCGACCTATACCACGGCTACTACCACAAACCAGTGCATTTTTACCCGAGAGACTAAGATTCATATATTAGAATTTTATTGCTAATTTTAGGTTATATAATGGAGTCAATATGACAACAATAGGATACGGTGTCAATAGCTTGTGTATAAGTGTGGGTGCCATAGAATTAACGTTCTCAAAAGTACGATGTTCTAGTCAATTTGCCATCTTGAAATTAATGAATGGGAAAAATATATTTTGCTTCTGATTTTCACTTAGGTATAGACGTTAAGTATACCAGCAGAGCGCGTGAAAAGCAGATTGTATCTTGGTTAGATCAAATCAAATCGGATGCAGAAGAGCTCTATTTGGTAGGTGATTTATTTGATTTTTGGTTTGAGTATAAGCACGCGGTGCCCAAAGGATATGTGCGTTTTCTGGGTAAGTTGGCTGAGCTCCGAGACGCTGGTGTGAAGATCTATATTTTTACAGGCAACCATGATATGTGGATATTCGACTATTTTGAAAAAGAGTTTGATATTCCCACCTACAGAGCGCCTATCGAAAAAGACATCAAAGGCAAGACTTTTTATATCGGACATGGAGACGGATTAGGCCCAGGAGACCATAGCTATAAATTGTTGAAAAAAGTATTTGCGAATAGATTGTGCCAGTGGGCTTTTGCCAGATTGCATCCTAATTTTGGAATTGGCTTAGCGAACTATTTATCTCAGTCTAGCCGTAAGGCAAAGAATGATGTGGTGGAGTTTCACGGTGACAAAGAATGGTTGACTATTCATGCCAATGAAGTGAATGCAAAGAAGCAACACGATTTTTATGTGTTTGGGCATCGGCATCTCCCGATTGATTATACGCTAGCGGATGGCAAATCGCGGTATGTCAATCTAGGAGATTGGATGAATTATAACTCTTACGCAGTATTTGATGGGCAGCAAATGAAGCTTGAATTTTTTGAGAACAAAGACGGAAAAATATTTTCATGAGATGCATTTACTATATAGCGCTTGTCCTGACCTTATGCCAGTGCGGCCCATCTAAAAGTGCCTTGGGGACAAAAACCAGTCTACAAAAAATGCATCTCTTTGTAGATGAGCTGCTGCAGATGTATACCTTGAAGTTTAATAACACCATTACGAAGTACGATAAAACAGGCCAGAAATTATTTGAGATTTCAGACAATACTCTTGGTCCGATCAATGTGTTGGATGTGAGCAACCCTCTGCAAATTTTAGCTTTTCATAAAAATTTTCAAATCGTAAAAATATTTGATAGAACCCTTACCCTCAATAGTAGGATAGACCTCAACCAATTGAATTTATTTGAAATAAGAACGGTAGCCTCGGCCAATGATAATCGGATTTGGGTATTTGATGAATTGAATCAGGAGCTTCTCAAGATTGATAAAAACGGAATGATTCAGGGGAGAAATAATGATCTGCGCTTGCGCCTCAATACCAATGCGACACCGTATAAAATCATAGAATTTCAGAACACGGTCTATCTATTCGATAAGGCGCATGGGATATTGATATTTAATGCTTTTGGAGAATATGTCAGTCAGAGAGAATTTGTACAGGGAGATGATTTTACCTACTGGCAGGGATCGTTGGTTTTTAAAAATGCAGATGGCTTAGCTATATATGACTTGACGACCGGCGAGTCAAGCATGCAAGAACTGGGTACTGATCAATCGACTGGAGAAGAATATCACCGAGTCGATGATAAATTGATTTACTTAGAAGGCAATACAATTCGTATACATTCATTCAATTAGTTTGAAAGAATCCTCACTGACATATAGCAAACTAAAGTCGCATCGTAAACTCAACTTTGCATTAAAGTTGTTGATAGCAGCCTTATTGTTTTATGTGATTTATAATCAGATATTTTCTCGAGCGGATGCGGCTAATCTAGTGGACAGTTTCAAGACACAGTTGCGAGAAGGCAATCTTTTTTACTTAGCGTTATGCATAGGCTTGATGCCCGTCAATTGGCTTTTAGAATCTCTGAAGTGGCAGATACTGAGCCGCAAGTTTGAATATCAAACTCTGAAAGAAAGCATCAAAACTGTACTGGGTGGAGTAGTGTGTTCTTTGTTTAGCCCCGCTAGGATAGGGGAATACGGAGGCCGTATTCTATTTGTGAAAGCCGAAAATAACTGGAAGGCGGCTACGGCCACTATGGTGGGTAGCTTGAGTCAATTGGTGGTGGTATTGTCAGTTGGTAGCTTGGGTTTGATCAGTTGGTTAGGCTATTATACTGTGTCGAACAAGTATAGTATGACTGGATTATTCTTGTTATGGTTTTTTGCTACCATACTCGGAATTGCCCTTTTTTATCACATAGATATCTTTATCAATATCCTAAAGCGAGTTAAATTTCTTAACAGATTTAAGCGATTTTATGAGGGTTTATCAGTCTTAGATGAATACACACAGGGCGAACTGACGCAGACGCTGGGCTTTTCTTTAGCCAGATATAGTGTCTATTCTTTTCAGTATTTCCTGCTTTTGCTGTTTTTTGGAATAAATATTGGCTTTTTACCCTCTATGAGCGGTATTTCCGCAATCTTCTTTATTCAGACAGGCGTTCCCTTGCCGCCCATATGGGATATCCTCGCTAGAGGAGAGGTAGCCCTTCAGATATGGGGAATTTATAATGCAAATGAACTAAGTATACTGGCGGCTACGTTTAGTCTTTGGGCGATAAATCTCATCCTGCCTTCATTGCTAGGGCTGTTTTTTATCGTCAAAATAAATATTATAAAATCTATAGGTTATGATCAAGAAAATAACACAAGTGACGCTCCTTAGTGTCCTGTTTATTGGAGTTACTACCTTGAATATCTTGGGCCTACCTCTAGCCAAGGATACGACTGGTGTAGATGGGGTAGAAATGTGCGCTATGGAAAATAGTGTTTTTGAGCATGGAGAGACGGCGGTCTATACTTTGTACTATAAAATGGGACCCATGTGGATAGCAGCGGGGACGGCTACGTTTAATGTGTTAGAGAGAGACAATGATTTTAGATTGAGCGCGGTAGGAACTACCTTTCCTGGATATGAGTGGGTATTCAAAGTGGAGGATAAATTTGAGTCGCACGTGAGTAAAGAAACCTTGTTGCCACACACTGCCATTAGAGATATTTCTGAGGGTAACTACAAGCTATGGGATAAGATCCATTTTGACCAAGAGAATCTGACGGCCGAGTATCACCGTGGAAAAACCAGTGACAATACCAAAATGAAGCCGTATGACTTAGAGGGCTGTATGCATGACGTACTGAGCATCATTTACTTTACTAGAAATATAGATTTTGCTAAGTTTGAAACTGGCGATTCTTTTCCTGTAAGTATCTTTTTGGACAAGGAAACTTATAACCTAAATGTAAAATATGAAGGGGAAGAAGATAATGTAAAAGTGAAAGGCTTAGGTCGATTCAACACAATCAAGTTTTCTCCACAATTGATCGGGGGTAATGTTTTTGATGCGGATAGTCAGATGGAAATATTTGCTACAAATGATGACAACAAATTGCCACTGATGATCAATTCTCCTCTAAAAGTGGGATCTGTGAGAGCGATCTTGACAGAGTACAATGGACTGAAATATGACTTGACTTCTCAGTTGAAATAATCAATATCTTATGAGATACCGACTCAAGTTAACCTGCTAAACAAATTAGCGCATAACCGAATTAAGAAATACACAAATATATAATTTATCGGACTAGCGATGAGTAGGGGTGATGACGAAGGAATCAGTGCGCAGCACCGAGGCGAATGCCGAGTCCCGAATCGTAGCGACCGCGATATTCGCTCCTTCGCGAATATCGGGGAAGGCCCATGAAAAATAAAAACAAACTTATTATGAAAAAACTCATTTGGCCAATCTTGCTTTTGTTGACTTTTCTAGCGGGTTTTCTGGTGCACTATGGGTTGGATAATAAGACGGAGGTGAGGACGCAGACGGACGTCAATATTCTCTATGAAGAGATCAAGACGGTGTGTAAATTGGTTGCGGTCGAAGGGACCTATGGCGAACGTTTTGATAGTCTGAGTGAAAAGTCGATTCCTATCTTATACCCGCTGCCCTACAAATATAAGCTGTCCAAGGAGGCGACTATGTTCGTGTCTGGTACGATCATGATCGGCTACGATATGTCTGCGATGGAGATCAAGATGGACTCTGAGACGAAGACGGTGCGCCTCAGGAATGTGCCCGAACCGGAGATATTGGCAATAGACCATGACATCACCTACGAGAATATCGATGAGAGTTGGTTCAATTCTTTTACGGAAGAGGACTTCACGGCGCTGAATAAGTCTGCGAAGAATGCGATCCGAAAACGCGAAGCGAATGATGCCTTGATCGAAAAGGCGAGGGTAGAGGGCAATCAAATGATTGGTATCATCCAGCTGATGGCTAAAAATGCGGGCTGGACGGTGGAGATGGAAGATGGATTGTCGCCGGAATTGTTGAATTAATTGGAAATCTACTTATTCTTTACTGTCTAAATGAGAAAATCTACTTCCGAATACTGCCATAATCTGCTTTATAGCATAGTTTTTAGATTTATGGGGGAATAACAAATCCCAAATAAAAAAGAATTTGGTTTTTAAGTTCTCTAAAAAGGATTATTTTGTGTTCTTGGACTAAATAAAAATAATCTACTATGTCAGAAATGAAATTTGGTGGTTCTGAAATGAATCAGAAAACCATCTTAGGTCATCCTTCAGGACTTTTTGTTCTGTTTTTTACAGAAATGTGGGAGCGTTTCTCTTATTACGGAATGCGAGTGCTCTTTGTGGTCTTTTTGGTGGAAGTTGCCTTTGGTGATGGTGCTTGGGAAAGATCGGATGCACTAGCGCTATATGGTATCTATACTGGTTTTGTATATTTTACCCCCATGATTGGGGGGATTCTAGCAGATAAATTTCTTGGATATCGAAAAGCGGTCTTGATAGGGGCGCTGATCATGACCCTGGGGCATGCATGTATGGCCTTAGAAACAGAATTTTCATTTTATGCAGGTTTATTGATGCTGATCATCGGTAATGGTTTTTTCAAACCGAATATATCTTCGATAGTGGGTAATATTTATGAAAAAGTACCTGACCTAAAGGATGGTGCCTATACCATATTTTATATGGGAATCAATGCGGGAGCATTTTTGGGTATTCTACTTTGTAGTTACTATGGTGAGCAATGGAGCTATGCGTATGGATTTGGTCTAGCGGGGATCTTCATGTTTATCGGGATGATGCAGTTTTTCTTAGCGCAGGATATCTTTGGAGATATTGGTTTAGCACCAACAGAAGAGGTACAAACGCTCAAGTCAGAGGTAAAAGAGGAGGTTGTTTCTACAGGCTCAAATAGCAGTGTCACGAAGTGGGCTATTATCGGAGCGGTAGTAGGAGCTGTATTTTTTGCAGTTCTTAATTTCTCTGTCGAAGTACAAAATAGTTTTTTACAAACTTTTACTAAAATATTGATGCCGCCTATCATATTAGGAGCTGTGACTGGTTTTGTAGGATGGATAGTTTCGGATAAGTCCTTGACTGCCGTAGAGCGGGACCGGGTATGGGTTATTATCATTCTGAGTTTCTTTATTGTATTTTTCTGGTGGGCATTCGAGCAAGCTGGTGGATCTATGACTGTATTTGCATTAGACTATACAGAGAGACAATTGTCAGGAAGTGGTGCCGGAATTTTCAAAGTGATTAATACTATTATTTCTATTGTGCCAATGGTTGT
>CAKZVJ010000193.1 GCA_937923345.1 uncultured Saprospiraceae bacterium | reverse complement strand
CCTCTTTCAGTACAATTAATAATACCAAGCCAACGGGTTTTGTATTTGACTTTAGCATAGTAGATAATTTTTTATTCTTTTTTGATAATGGATTGTATCGCTACGATCTAAATAACTTCGCTAATCCTCCAACGGTTTTTCCAAGTCTGTTGACACCAAGAGGGCCATTCAAGAAAACGCTAGATGGTCAGATGGTAAATACTCAGCCTGTAGTATTCAATGCTCGCTTTGAGGATTTCAATAATCCATTTTATACCTCCGCTAATCACTGGACTACTATTGAAGCTACCGAAAAGATTCCATTTTCTCTAGATGCTATGGCGAACTTTGCTACGACCAATACTAGATTTTATGGCAATCATGCATATGCAACGAATGATGGGAAAGACTATGTTCAAGTGGGAGATTTTTTTGGAAGCGCACTGAAGAGCGATGTAGTTTATTTGGATGATGCGATGTGGATTTCTACTTATTCGGATCCTTCTTCGACAGCTTATTTTAGTAATGATGGACTTGACTTTAAAACCACCAATGAATTTTTGACTACTTCCAATTTTCCTAGTGATGCAGAATTTTATCAAGCGGGAGATAATCTTATCGCTAGAGCATTTACCGACTTTAATCCTGAGTTTGATATCTCTGCTGACAATGGAGATACTTGGACGAAGATCCCCAACTCTAGTTTGTGGGGACGCTCTATGTTTTCTGATTCTAAGAACGGAACGCTGTACGGATGGCAGACCACCTTTGGTGCGAACGGAACTTCTGGAGAAGCTTTCTTTTCTAAAAGTACAGACAATGGGGTAAGCTGGAATTTTATAGACAATAATTTTTCTAGTTTAGGATTATCCACTTCTGTGTACAATGGCACACAGTGGATGGCATACAACAATCATCTTTTTGCTAGAACAGAAAGCGACCTTGTTATCTCTTCTGATGGTGGGCTGACTTACAATTCTGTAAATTTCCCAAATTCATTTCATGATGCTTGTGTTTGGATTGCCAATGGTATACTTCACGTAGATACAAAAGATGAAAAAATATATACTGTAAATCTTGACCAATGGTTGGGTACTAATCCCGCACCTACTCAAGATGGATATCAGGTAGATATAGAACTGTCAATCCGACTGGAGCCAGCAAATCCTGCTCCCTTCTCTGACTTTGATGTAGTCGTCACGCTAAGCAATACGGGCAACTTTACGGCAAACAATATAAATGTTAGAGCGCCATTTCTCAGCTCCCCTGTTGCAGTAAGCAGAGGCGGAGAAAGCCCTACTTACTCTCCTAATTTCAACTGGACTAGTGCCAGCAACAATAGCCTTGCTCCAGGTCAATCAGCTACTGCGTCGTTTCCATTCTATCGACTAGATGGTGGAGAGATCAAGACTCGTGCTTTTGTGTTGAGTATGCTACAGCCAGATGTAGATAGTAGACCCGGCGCTATTGCTGATGAGAACAACCCAGAAGATGATGAAGCGATCTTTCCAGCACCAGTTTCAAATGGCTCAGTCATTACGGTAAACTGTCCTGACAATGTGCTTAAAGAAGAGAGTAGTCCATCGGGACCTATTGGTGGAGGTTTTACTGGTTTTGGTGACGTCATCCTCCCTCGACCAACTGCCACTACAACTTGTCCTGGCGGTATCACTTCTATTGAATATGTGGGAACTGCTCCGACATTTCAAATGGGTAACAATCTTTGGCTAGATGGTCCTGGGGAATACGCCATTTTTTGGGAGATAAAAGATGCTTGCGGTAAAGTAGAAACTTGCTTATACTCTGCAGAAGTAATTGTGCCTGCTTTTCAGTTTGGGTTTACGACTTGTCCTGGCGATATAGTGGTGTCTGCACCTGCTGGCAGCAACGGATTAACAGTAAACTATGGCCCTCTTGGATTTGAATCAAATTGTCCTTTTTTAGTCTCTGACTCTGGAATCTCTGAAGGCTTAGCCTCTGGAAGTTTTTTCCCCTTAGGTACTACGAGAGTAACCCACTTTGCAAGTAACGATCAATGCGGTACTGCAGAATGCTCATTTAATGTCACCGTTCTTACGCCAAATCCAGGAGTTGGTGTAGACTTGGAACTGTCTATGAGCCAATCAATAGATCAACCTATGGCTTTCAACACTTTTCAAAGAACCGTCATCGTGAGCAACACGGGTATGAGTATAAGTAACTTCATACGAGTTTCTATCCCGCTGTATGAAGGCATGGTTTTTTCTGGGGGGGATGAATACACCGCAAGTCAAGGTTTTTTCAATGCGTATGGAGATCAAGTTTGGACAGTGGGTGCACTTGGAACGGGCCAAACAGCTGAGATCGTTCTTACCTATTATGCACTTCAAGACATCACCGCTCCTGGTTATGCGCAAATCACAAATGCATCTGGTGTAGATATAGATAGTGAAGTAAATAACGGAACTCCTCCGACTGTCAATGAAGATGATGAGGCGAGCACAGCTGGTGGAGTAGTCAGTGGACCTACAGTAGTTAATTGTCCAGGTACAGTGACTGTGCAGGCAACATCTGTAGACGGAGCTATAGCTACTTGGACGGAACCGACAGTTACATCAGATTGCAATACTATATTGTCATTCAATACTTTTGATAGTGGAGATTTCTTTCCAATAGGAACAACTAATGTAAATTACGTTTATGCCGAGACTGGTTCTGCACAGTTTTGTGGAAATGTAGTCGGCTGTGATTTCGATGTAGTCGTATTGCCTTTTAACAATGGATCTGAAGGAATAGATTTAGAATTGAGTATGACTCAAAGTGAGGCTAATCCAATTGCCTTTAGAACTTTCCAAAGAACGGTCACTGTAAATAATACTGGATCAGAGATAGCAAGAGCAGTCAATATTTCTATTCCCCTATTAAGTGGAATGGTATTTTCTGGTGGAGAAGAATTTACGGCTACCCAAGGAAATTATCAGCCGTATGGAAGTCAACTATGGGCAGTAGGTAATGTAGGCGCTGGACAATCTGCTAGCATCACGATCACTTATTATGCATTGGAGAATATAAGTACTCCGGGTTATGCTCAAGTATTTAGCATGAGTGGGATGGACATTGATAGTTCGCCCAATAATGGCACTCCTCCTAGTGTGAACGAAGATGACGAAGCGAGTACAGACGGTTCGAATGGTTCTGGCGGTGGCAACGGTGGAGGTTCTGGCGGTGGCGGCACGACCAACCTACCAGATTTGACGATTAGCAATTTTGTCATTGCGGATATCTTCTTGAATGAGTTGACCACTTATAGATTGGATATAAATAATCTGGGTTCTGTAGCAGCAAGTGCAGACTATTCTATCGAGTTGTATTTATCTACTGATAACACATTTAGTGGCAATGATACCTTTGTCGGAAACATTCGTACGGGTAATACTTTCCCTGGTACGCTTCCGAATATCAATGCGCAATTATTAGCAGGAGCATTCCCGACAGGTCAGCAAAATCTGATTGTCGTAGTCGATGCCAATGAGGAGATCACGGAGTCCAACGAAGCCAACAACATCACCGTCTATACCGTAAATGTCATCTCCCCTAATGCCATGAGTGATGGAGCGGATCTTAACTTGAGTGTTGCCCTTGATGATTTGAGCCAAGCACAGTATGCGGCATACAGCATCACCTACACGATCACCAACGAAGGCAACGAAAGTACGAGTGGTGTAGAGATTGAGATACCAGTTCCGACAGGAGTCGTGTATTCTGGTGGCGATGAGTTTGAAGCGAGCAAGGGCGATCTAGGGGTTTACTTTGATGATGTATGGAGAGTAGGTGCGCTGCAGTCAGGAGAAACGGCTACGCTCACTATCAACTATTATAAGTTGAGCGCTGGCACGATACAGCATTATGCTCAGGTGACAAGATCAACTGGCGCAGATCCAGATAGTACTCCCGACAATGGGCAGTGCTGCAACGCCGTCGAAGACGATGAAGCGAGCATCACTACTAATGCTATTCAAACTAGAAGAAGTAACAATAATGTAAATGCGAATGCGTTTACAGTATTAAATGTAGTACCGAATCCGTCCAATGGTGAAAGAGTCATCTTGAGATTGGATATCGCAGAAGCGCAAGACAAGGAAATCTACATTTATGATTTGCTCGGCAAGCTAGTGGCGAGACAGAAAGAAAACTTAGTACAAGGATACAATGAAGTTACCCTACGTACGCAAGATTTACCTTCTGGTTATTACCAAGTACTGATAGAAGATATACAGATGAAGTTTGTTCCGACAAGGTTCATTATTGATAAGATGTAAATTTTTCATACAATTTATAATCCATGTTTGGAGCCTCACGAACTTTGTTTGTGGGGCTTTTTTTT
>CAKZVJ010000192.1 GCA_937923345.1 uncultured Saprospiraceae bacterium | reverse complement strand
GACTCTTTTGGCGATATTTTTCATTTTCTCAATCCACTGATGCTCAAGCATCACTGAATTTCTACAATAAAAAATCTCATCCAAAATAGTTCATTTTTTGCAATCCGCTACCTTCCGGAGTGGACTCAATGGTGAATTATAAACGCAAATTTGGGCGCAAACCAAGAACAACAGCACATTGTAGCCCTGGAAGGGCGATACGTTTGTAGCCCCAGCGAGACGGCACATTGTAGTCCTGGAAGGGCGATACGGTAAAAAACACCAATTTATTTCAATCCAATTTTATGGAATCCGCCCCTTGGCAACGTCTTATATATGTATTCCATTCATTAATATAAAAACAAAACCAATGGCTGATACCTATACCCAACTCTTAATACAACTTGTATTTGCGGTCAATGGCAGACAGAGTCTAGTCTCCGAATCCATTCGTCCCTCCGTACAAAAATATATTTGCGGTGTAATTAAAAATTACGACTGTAAGCCTTTAGCCATTTATTGCAACCCTGATCATATCCATATTTTGATTGGATTAAATCCTGATATTTCCATTTCCAAATTAACTTGTTTGATTAAAACAAATTCTTCTAAATGGATAAATGAAAATAAGATGATGGAGAAGAGATTCTCTTGGCAAGCGGGATATGGTGCATTCTCTTATTCTAAATCTCAATTGGATATTCTGGTTCGATACATTTTAAATCAACCCCAGCATCATCAAAAGGTATCCTTTCAAGATGAATATCTCGAAACCCTGGATGAATTTGATATTGAATTTAAAGACCAATATTTGTTTGATTTTGATTTTTAATTGGGCTTGGAAACGGGGTTATTAACATGTCGCCCTTCCAGGGCTACAAAATTTTCGCCTCTTCGTGGCTACAAACATGTCGCCCCGCTGGCGCTACTACAATTATATCGCCCTTCTGGTGCAGAAAATATGTCGCCCTTCTAGGGCTTTCTGCATTTTATAGCAACAGCCATAATCTCGCTTTGAAAATAGACAAACTTATTGGAATAGATTAGATTTGGGACATCTCCTTATCCTTCAATATAAAGGGAGGATTGTCCTAGAAAAATAGAAATTAAAAACAAAAAACTAGTCCTTTCTATCAAAAATATAAGCTATTCCTACGGTAAATGACCTTGCTTTGCTCTTGGTAGTATCGAATTGTGGTGAAAAATTTTCTGGGCTATCAATCTGAGCATTAAGCCCTAAATAAAAATCACTATAAAGCTCTATATTTTTGAAGCGATAAGAAAGACCACCTGTGAGTCCAAAATCAAAGGAAGCAAGAACATTTCTCTGTAAATCTGGCCTATAAAATGATTGGGAAGTCAACAATAATATACGATTATAGTAGCCACCCGCAGATATGTAAAAAGAAGGGATAGCTTCAAAATATAATTTTTCGCTCAAGCCAAGATATGTCAAAGACAACTGTGTTCCATCTGGATTAAAGCTTTTTATTCTCACTTTCCGATATTGTAGATCTGTATTCAACATCCATTTAGGTAAAAAATCAATCCCGAAGGAATAGCCTGTATTCCAACCATAATCACCATCTTGCATACTGTATTGTTCGGCTTTTTGATCAATTTGATCTGGGGTAAGTTCTATGTTTTCTGTAACAAACTCCCACCAGAAAAAATTTGATCCAGCAGAAATTTTCACCTCGCTTATCTGAGCTGTCGAAACAATCATTAAATTTAAAAGTAAAATTAATGTTAATAAAAGTCTCATTTTATATTTATTTTATAGATCGTTGAAAATTGAAATGAAACAAATCTTATTGTTCGAGGAAGAACCGTAGGCGTAGTGCCGCCAATCTGAATCAAATTGCCTCCGCCCTCTAGGTCAGTTATACCATATATAGTTCTCAATCTAAGAGCGAATTTTTCCAATAAGGATACTTCAAGATCTGTGTAGGCAGCTAGAGATGCTTGCCTAAAGAAAAAGCCTCCTCTATTCAACAATCGTAGTGCATAATAAAAATTACCTCCCAGTCCTAGCCGAACATTTCTTCCCTTAAGTGGCTTGAAATATCCACCCAAACTAAGCGCTAGGTAATTAATATTTTCATTCTCTGGTGGTAAAAAGACTTTATTAAATCCAAAGCTCGCATTTCTAATTTTTTCATAAAAAAAAGAAGCTTGAAAATTGTATTTTTCCTGGTAGACTAGATCCGATTCTATACCTAGATGATATGCCAAAGCGAAATAAGGTCTTTCGGGTGTGGCAAATTGAACTGGAACTCCCTCACGAGTTAATATCACATTAGTTATAGATGGGCCTACGAAAATTCTAGGGGTAATTTCTAGCTGAGTAAAAACAGTACTGGTTTGGCAAAAGAGCCAAACCAGTGCTGTTAGCAGTATAGATCTAAGTATTAATCCCATGGGCAGTTAGCTTCTGCGTAAAAACAATTATCCCATTCAAACAAGCCACCAAATCCAGGGACAGTTCCCAGGAAACAATGGTCTGTAGCAGCATTATAAGTTCCACCTTGATGGCAAATACCATTTTTAGCAGGATACCACATATTACCATTATATACAAAAGCACCTACCTCACATATTCCAGAATAACACGCTAAACTATTAAAGATCCACCCATCCGGGCATATATCGCATTCTTCCCTATTTTGATGGCAAACTAAAGTGTAGTCTTCATCAATCGGACCAGATAAATCTTCATATAATTCATAAGTATATTCGATATCCTGGGCGCAAATTACTCCACCACTTGGATTTAAGACTGGTCCTCTTGGTCCTCCTAAAGTATATGTTACACCATCAGTAGACCTAACATGACTGGTCCAAGCATTACCTACTACACCCAAATTAACAGAAAGACTTTGATATAAACCCTGTCCTCCAGCATTTGGTAATATTAAATAATGAGAGTTATTTCTAAATCTCCAGTGTCTGCGATGTCGTTCCCATCCAATTCCAGCAAATCCTTTCTTTTGACTCATTACATCTATTTTCCAATTAACCATTGGGATATAAAACCAATTCCCGGAGTTAATAGGATTCTCTCTCCAAATACTTTCGTTAGTAAACCTATAACTTGCCACTATTCTTTTATCCCCGCTGTCATATACATGTGTTCCGTTATTAGATTGATCGCAACAACTTTCAGGAGTAATTAAAATATGTCTTTGTATGATAATTTCAGGATTATCTATATACTGTCCATAGCTGTCTGGGTATTCTGGATCATTTTGTATTACACTTAGTTTGTTCCAATCTCCATCTAGGATGGAGATTCGAGTGCCTTTGTACTCAGCCATTATCCTATTTCCAATCATAAAAACACCTTCGGTGTTTCTAAAACTGAGATTCGTCTCATATTTTGTAGTGTAGGATACCAATCCTTCTTCGTTTAGTTCATCTTTGACAAGTCCATTATATTCAGCAATATAGCCTTCGATATTAGCCTCGGTGTCCCCTTCTGTAATTCTTCCAAGAAATTCTGAAAATTCAGACTCAACTGTAGGTATCGGAATACTTGATTTAAAATTTTCTAGGTCAGTGGCACTAGCACAGTTCATAAATTCTATTGTTTTTAGATATTCATCAATATTTTGAAATTTTATCATATTGTCTTCAATAGAAAAAACGCCTGGAACACAACTAGCCAGGCTAATGGCAGGCCTTTCAATATCTGGTATAGCGTAAAGTGACTGGGTCGATCTAACTACTAATTCTTGTTGCTTTTCTATTTCTTCATATTCAGTGTAGGTTCTTTCTTTACTGCATGAAGAAGCAAACAGCAAGAAAATTATTGAAAGTACAAATTGGTAATTGGTAATTGGTAATTGGTAATTTAAACATAATATTTTGTTGTATTGGTTAAAAATCTGTCTTATTGATTCGATGGCGAACCAACCGCTGAAACATACTATAAAATTTGGATTTTATATAGCCTTTGTTCTTTTTTAACTTCAAAGCATAGGTATTTTACATTTTAGAGTATTTCTTGATAAATATAATAGTAAACCAATTTTACCAGGTTAGGTGGCCTAGCCATAGCCCTATACAAACAAACGTTGGAATCGCCTGCCCGTCTACGCTGTCGTAAGACACCCTGTCTGACTGTCGACCTTTTTTTGTCGTCAATAGCGGACGATGTGACACGAGGATAAATGGGAAGGCGCGTGCGCTTAGACTAGACACTGGGTTAGTCCCCTGTCGGCAAGAATTAGAGGGAAAAGAGCAAAAGCAAAGTAGCACAAAAAAAATACCCCAGTGGAAATTCCACTGAGGTATGATATATTTTTTATGATGATTATGATAGTTCAGAAAAGGTAAGCCTCGCCGAGAAAAAGCCGAGCAAGCTTTTCTCTACCATGCATAACGTGTTCCTAATCCAAATCACTCACGCCTTGCACCAATAAAGAAACCTCATTGTGCAAAACCTCTACGAACCCCTTCTCTATAGAAAAAGTCATAGACGCACCTCCTGCCTTCGTAATTCTAACACCACCGCTAGCCAGTGCAGAAACGATCGCTGCGTGATTATTCAATATCTCGAACTGTCCGTTGATACCAGGCACTTTCACGCCAGTGATCTCACCGCTAAACAATTCTTTATCTGGACTAAGTACCGTAATATTCATCTAAGTATAATTGAATAGTTTTTTAACCTTATGCCTCAGCTTCCGCCAACATTTCTTTACCTCTCTTAATCACATCATCGATGGTACCCTGCAAGTTGAATGCTGCTTC
>CAKZVJ010000191.1 GCA_937923345.1 uncultured Saprospiraceae bacterium | reverse complement strand
TCACCATTTATAATTTATAATTCTTTTTTCACCATTTATAATTTATAATTCTTTTTCACTAATTATATTCTTATTACTCTAAAGGCTACTCTTCTATTTTGCTGCCTTCCTTCTAAGGTGTCATTGGAGGAGATGGGTTGGGTGTCACCGTAACCAATGTATTTGAGGCGTTGTCTGTCTATCTGACCTCGCTGTACCAAATGGTCAACGACGGATTGGGCTCTATCGATGGAAAGTTCCTGATTGTAATTGGAGTCTCCTTGGTTATCGGTATGTCCACGAATCTCAATATGCATGCTAGGATATTGTTTCATGAGAGCGATAAGATCTTGGAGCGTCTGGGAGGATCTCGGCAGTAAGGTAGATTTGTTGAGATCAAAGAAAATGTTCTTCAAAACAATTACATCTCCAGCACTCACGGGTTTAGTTAGTAGATCATTGGTGTGCTTGGGGATTGCCAATATGGGTTGCTGTTTTCGCACGGAAATGTTGTCAAAGTAGTAGTAGGCATACTTGAAATCTTGGCTACTATTTTTTAATGTTACTGTGCCTTCATCTTTGTAAAAATTACCGATGATCAAATGACCAGCATTGTTGGTAGCCGTAAATTGCTTGCTTACTTTTTTCCAGGCTCTGCTGTGGATAGAGGCGACATGCTCTTCTTTGACCTGAGGTTCAAATTCTAAGAACTCTTCTGTGCGAAATTCAAATTGTTTTTCGGAAAAATAAATGCCCATGTTATTACAGTACATGGACCGTGGAAGATGCGCGATATAGAAGGTAACTTCGTAGCGCTGTCCTACTACTAAGGGCTCAGACAATTGAATCTGGACATACTCTCGGCAGTGAGGTTTGCCCTCGCTGCAGCCATACATAGTGAGTCCTATGAAGCGCTCTCCATGATAGGCGCTTTGCTCTCCAAATCCTTTATCTTTCCAACTGCTAGGTACGCGAACGCCCTTGCCAAATATATCTGGCGAAGTGCTGGTGGGAGAACTCCAATACTGGATCACATTATCAAAGTGGGCGCCCTTGTAGTACCAGCCGATCGGGGTGCCGCTGAATTTTTCAAAGCTAGGATTAGGTACGATGTTAGGGGGTGAAATAGGTGTATATGTTTGAGCAAGGAGGCAGCTCAGAGGGAAAAGTATGATATAGGCTACAAACAAAATTCTCATCAACACAGTATTGGTACTAAGATTTGGTTCTTTGCTGGGTCGATATATATCGGTAAGATACGACATACTATAGATAAGAATAAATATAATTTATAACTTATTGTACAACTGTTGTTATTTAACCTTGATTTGAGGTCAGGATGCTACTAGCTTACTAAGAGATAAATGCTTAATTTTGTAGCAAAATAGTTGAGATGTTTCCTTTATATGATGTGATAGTAGTGGGTGCGGGTCATGCAGGCTGTGAGGCAGCGGCCATGGCGGCAAAGATGGGCTCTAAAGTGCTGTTGGCTACGATGAACATGCAGACCATCGCTCAGATGTCATGTAACCCAGCCATGGGTGGGGTGGCCAAGGGGCAAATCGTGCGCGAGATAGATGCGCTCGGCGGGTACTCTGGTATAGTGACGGATCATAGTATGATTCAGTTTAGGATGCTCAATCGCTCCAAAGGAGCAGCTATGTGGAGTCCGCGTGCGCAAAGCGATCGCATGCAATTTGCTCGACTATGGAGAAACCATTTGGAGGCCATGCCTAATGTTGATTTTTGGCAAGAGATGGTAACGGGTATTGCTGTCAAAGATGGCCGTGCAGTAGGAATACAAACTGGCTTGGGCATCACCATTGAATCCAAATCGGTGGTCTTGACGAACGGTACTTTCTTGAATGGCCTCATTCATATCGGAGAGAAGCAATTTGGTGGAGGTCGCGCTGGTGAGCGTGCCGCGACGGGGATCACAGCTCAACTGCATGATTTGGGCTTTCAGTCTGGACGTATGAAAACAGGTACCCCACCTAGGATAGATGGTCGTAGTCTAGACTGGTCAAAGATGGAATTGCAACCTGGAGACGAAGACGTAAGTAAATTTTCTTTTACAGATACGCCCTTGTTGAAAGACCAACTCCCTTGCCATATAGCCTATACGTCGGCAGAGGTGCACGATACATTGAAGGAAGGCTTTGATCGGTCTCCGATGTTCAATGGTCGGATACGTGGGCAAGGGCCTAGATACTGCCCTTCTATAGAAGACAAGATAGATCGTTTTGCTGATCGAGATAGGCATCAGCTTTTTGTAGAGCCAGAGGGTAGAGATACTTGTGAAATTTATGTCAATGGGTTTTCTTCTTCCTTACCGGAGGAGGTACAGTATAAAGCACTGCGCAAAGTAGTTGGTTTTGAAAATATGAAAATGTTCCGACCAGGCTACGCTATCGAATACGATTATTTTCCACCGACCCAGCTGTCAGCTAACATGGAAACCAAGTTAGTAGACAACTTATTTTTTGCAGGGCAAATCAATGGGACGACGGGCTATGAAGAAGCGGCATGTCAAGGTTTGATGGCCGGTATAAATGCACATCTGAAAATAAATGAGAAGGACCCATTTATATTGTCTCGGTCGGAGGCATATATAGGTGTCTTGATCGATGACCTCATCAATAAAGGGACCGATGAGCCGTATCGGATGTTTACTTCTCGAGCAGAGTATCGTATTCTGCTTCGCCAAGATAATGCCGATATCAGACTGACACATCTGGCTAAAAAAATAGGCGTGCAGGATATGGATGAAAGACTAGCCCGTGTTGAAGCCAAAAAAGAAAAGACAAAAGAGATCCTCAAGTATTTCAAGACCTCTAGTGTAGAGCCGGATGCTATCAATGGGATGCTCCAAGAAAAGGGTACCACAAGCACTGATCAAAAAGTGAAGCTCAATACATTGTTGTTGCGACCGCAGGTTAGCCTAGATGATTTTCGTACTATCCTTCCTGAATTGGATACTTTTTTGAATGGGTATCAAAAGGAGGAGATAGAACAAGCTACGGTGAGTCTCAAGTATGAAGGCTATATCCGTAAGGAAAAAGATATGGTAGATAAAATGAATCGCCTTGAGAATATAAAACTCAAGCCAGATACAGATTATGCCCAGTTTGATTCTCTCTCCGCAGAAGCAAGAGAAAAATTGAATGCTATAAAGCCTAGAACTTTGGGACAAGCCAGTAGAATAAGTGGTGTTTCTCCATCAGACGTTTCCGTGTTGATGGTGTATATGGGGCGGTAATGTATTTGGAAGCCTTTGCTAAGGGATGAGAGGAAGCAACTCATCAATATAAAAGTTGGGCGTTCTTTCTCTGATGGTATTATTGCAACTAAGTTGAGTCGAGATGCTGCTTATCTCATCTACTCTGTTTATGACTGATGGTCTTGAAAGCATCCATGCGGAGTCAGGATTTAATCGACTCAAAAATTGAACCAGGCCATCATTTCTCCAAGCTCCACTTTCGCAAATTAATTCCATAGCGCTTTCGTCAATGATGGATATTTCGAAGGCAGAGAATGATTGCTCTTCATAAAGTTCTATACCAATCTCAAGTGCTCTAGCTCGATCTGGGTTGTTAATTAGTTCTTCTAAGTCAATGGTATTTTCTATAAAGGAGGCAATGTTAGCAATATATATATCCTCATTATTCATGAGTGCGTTTTCAAATGAGAGCAAATAGTATAATTCGTACTCCGCCCGAAAAGCTTTCAGCATGCCTGTTGAAATAAAAATATTCCCCCCTGGAAGCGTAAAGGCACCTTGGTTCTCATCTTCGAAAATGGCTATTCTCCAATCTCGGCTTTTTGTCCAGTTGTCAGTAGATCGCAAAACACGATAGGACTGTAGGTAGAGTTGATCAATATATCTATAGAGTAATTCGTGGTCTTCTACGGGCAGGACATTGTATGGCGAAATATCGCTAGTCAAGGCATTGAAGATTTGATCCCCTAGCGCTTCTTGTTCAACTTCAGAAAATAAATCAGGATTGAAAACAGAATCTCCGATTCTATTGTCGCACGACATAGTCAAGCCCATTGCAAGGATACTGAGGAAAAAAGCGCTTGTGAAGCAGCTTTTAAATGGCAACTTGAATAATTTTCTCAAAAGTAGTTTTCTGTCTATATGTTTACAAAAACTAAGCCAAGTAACGTTAATTACGTCATTAGACTGTTGTTTGACGTAAAAACAGTTAAGCTAGAGAATTAGTTGCCAGTTAACTGTCTTATCCACTAAATGCCACTTTTATGCGTAAATCTGTGCAATTTCCTTCTTATACTTCTCGGTTATTACACGTCTTTTTAGTTTTAGAGTGGGGGTGAGCTCCGCGTCACTGCCATCCTCTTTACTAGGATCCCAAGTAGTAGGTAAGAGTGCAAACTTCTTTATTTGTTCGATATGGCTAAACTCTGGGTTCGCCTTGTCAATTATCTCTTGGTATTTGCTAATAACTTGTTCTGACTTGATAGCCTCTGCGAAACTGGTCCATGGTAAATTGCAATCTTTACAAAAATTCTTCAATGCATCAGGTGAAGGCACAATTAAGGCAGAAACAAATTTTTGCTTATCTCCAACAATCATAACTTGCTCTACTAAAAAGTCTTCTTTTAGTTTGCTTTCTATAGGAGCAGGAGCGACATACTTGCCGCCCGAGGTCTTGAGTAATTCTTTTTTGCGATCAGTAATTTTCAAATGTTTGGTTCCGTTCTTATCGGTTACAAATTTCCCAATATCTCCAGTACAAAACCAAGTCTTTCCATCTATCTCTTTCATCACCTCTGCCGTCTTATCAGGCTTATTATAGTAGCCCATCATGATGTTGGCTCCGCGAGCCAGGATTTCTCCCTCGCCTTCTAAGTATTCTCCTTCTGAAGAATCGATAAGAATATCTACACCTTTTAAAGCTGGACCCACAGTACCTATCTTGGCTTGGTTATTTACAAACCTACCCATAGTAAGTCCAGGGGAGGTTTCTGTCAATCCATAACCTTCTCTCACCGGGATACCGGCGCCAGAAAATACTCTTAGCATCTTTGGCGGGCAAGGCGCAGCACCAGTCAAAATCCCTTCTACGTTTCCACCAAGCGCTTCTCTCCATTTAGAAAAAATCAATTTGTCAGCGATACTTCTCTTGATTCCAGCTAGTCCGCTGAAAGTATCATTGTATTCGTAGTTGTCCGTCATACTAAGCGCCCAGAAGAATAACTTCTTTTTTGCGCCTTCAAGCTCCAAGCCCTTATTGTATATTTTCTCATATACCTTTTCTAGTAGTCTAGGAACAGTAGTGAAAAAGTGCGGTTTGATTTTTCGCAGATCACCCTCTTCTCCGCCTAAGTTGTCTGTCCCTGTGAAGACAATTGAGATACCCAGATAGATATAAGTCAGAGCAGCGGTGCGTTCAAAAATATGGCAAATAGGTAAAAAGCTCAAAGCAGTTTTTCCACTCGCGATGGGTAGTATTTCCTTTACACCAAATGCATTGCTGACTATATTCGCATGAGATAACATTACCCCTTTAGGGTTTCCAGTGGTCCCTGAAGTATAAATAATGGTTGCGAGGTCTTCAGATTTAATGGAGTCGGATATTTTTAGGACTTCATCAGTTCCTTTATCCGTCCAGATCTCTTCCCAATACGGGCGACCATCTTGCTTGTCAAAGGTGTAGGTCTTGATGTAGGTGCTTACCTGCGGTGCGGCAGCTTCTACCTTATCATACAGGTCATCTGCCCCAACGAATGCGTAACTGATACCTGCATCATTAAAAATATATTCATATTCCTTAGAGCTAATGGTAGGATAGATAGGAATGACTAAAGCACCCACTTTTTGAATCGCCAAATCCATAATCAACCACTCTGGTCTATTCTTGTAGGCTATCAATCCTATCTTATCTCCTCTTTTTACACCCAGGGCTAGCAATCCATTGCTACACTTTTGCACGGTATCTGCTACTTCTTGTGAACTGTAGTAAGTCCATTTACCCAGATGATGATATCCTATAGATTTTTCAAGTGGACTGTTTTGTAATTGATAAGAAAGGAAGTCAAAGATTCGAGTAGGTTCCATATTTGTATTGAATTTGTTTGATGAATTGCCAGCATATTTCAAAAGCTATCTGCAAAATCCTTAAGTTTGAGTACGGCAAAAACCTTCCCCTGTTCATTTCTTAGACACTTAAACATAAGTAGCTTCTTTTCGGGGGAAACTTATTTGGCATACATTATTTTCAGAATTTATACACTGTCGAAGCAGGCACAACTTGTTACCTCTCAAAATATCAATTTTAACCCAATTCAAGAAATAAAAAACCCCACAAGTTCATATATATGACCATGTGGGGTTTTGTTGGCTGGATTGCATACAGCTTATTCTGTTACTTGTAGTAATTCAGAAGCTTTTTTAGAGCCTAATTCGGCTGCTTCAGTCCAATCCTTCTTGTAGCCTGATTTGCCAATTTGCTTTCTCGCAATGCCACGATATACAAGAAATTCAGGATCAATCTTACTTTTATTTTTTTCTAGATTTTCAACAGACTTATTGAATATTTCAAGGGCTTGTTGTGAGTCTCCAACTTCTAACAATACCTTGCCATAGTTGAACCAGGCCCAATCATTATATCTGTAATTGGGGTCATCTTTGCTGAACTTGCGATTGCAAAATGCCTTTAGGTCACCTATCGCTTCTGCATGTTGCTTCAGCTCTTGATGACAAATAATTCGCATACGTCTTGCTTGCCAATAAATAGGCATCAAAGGAATTGAATTTTTTACAGCGCTATTTAAGTGAAGAATCGCGCTTTTGTAGTCCTTATCAATCATCTTGAGTTTAGCAAGACCTACATATGGTTCAGGGATATTAGGGTTGATAGCATTACTTTTATTGAAGTCAGATTCCGCACCCTCCAGATCTTCTAATTTCAACTTGACGTACCCTCTCTTTTCATAAGCATAAGCATGTCTAGAGTATTTTGCTATGGCTTTGTCAAAAGAAGAAATAGCTTCTTCTTCTTTTCCCTGGGTAAGCTGGTTCCTTCCTCTCAAGAAAGCTTGTACGGCCACCTTATCACACTTGGGTTCGATAGAAGACTCTCTCAAGATCACTCCATCTTTTACCATCCATGCAATGATTCTACCTGCCAAAGCAAATTGGGCTAAGTATTCTAGGAGGTCCAAAGTGTTTTTCCAGATCTTATTGGTACTGACAGTCACCGTTCTAGGGATGCGCACCATATACTCATCTGGTAAAAAGGCTTCCTCAAAGTCGACAAACAAGTCAGCCTTGTAGTAGTTTTCTACCCGGTGCTCATACATCTTGAAGACTTTTTCAAAAGTTTTCTGACTTCCAAATTCTAGTGATCCAGAAACTATTG
Source organism: uncultured Saprospiraceae bacterium (assembly GCA_937923345.1). Classification (GTDB taxonomy): domain Bacteria; phylum Bacteroidota; class Bacteroidia; order Chitinophagales; family Saprospiraceae; genus JALZVN01. The sequence continues at coordinate 2,960 of CAKZVJ010000191.1, read as the reverse complement.
TTTTGAATTCTATCATAATTTATAGGTTGCTGAGGTTACATTCTTTAATTTACATAACACATATATCGTCCAGTAACGTTCGTTACAAACGAAAATTTAGTGTCTACAATTAATACGGGTGTGTGAGAAAACCTATAAACAAACGAATTGTCAAGAGAATCCTGGGATAACTTAAGGGATATAGCGATTTATCTTTCGCGTTGTTGTTACTTACAAAAGTGAGGATATTTATTCATTATTCCTAATAAAATTCGGTTCAAAACGCGCAAAATCAATGTTTTATTATCTTGATAGCCAGAATATTTATATTAGTTGGAATTTTTATGTGTATTAAGCCCAAATCCCCTAATAAAATTCGGAACAAAGTTAGAGAAAAATTGGATGTACCTAAGATGGTATGGCACTGTTTTCAGGCCTTTCAATTTTAGCTGTGCTATACGAGTAGCCCTGTTTCACCTGATACTTGCAGGAAGGATAATGTGACTTATACATCAGTATTTATGCCCATACTTTGCACCCTTCTGTACAATTTTTGCAGATGTCAATTTTATCTCTACCGCGGAGTAGGTCGGAGCGAAATTTTTGATAAGCTTCACCCTGCCAGAGGGTAGCAAAAGAGCTTTCTTTGAGGTCCCCAAGCTTGTGCGTAGCATCCTTATCAAAGCAGCATGGCACCACCGAGCCATCCCAAGTAATCACGCATGCGTGCCACAGCTTCCAGCACTCATTGGATAGCTTGTTTTTGATTTTGTATTGCCCATTTTTCTGCTGGGCATAGCGGCTGTATTTTTCGATGGTCGGTATCAGTTCATTTCCATCCTCATAGTCATAGACTTGAGCCGTTTTCAGTTTGACTTCATCTATACCTATCTCTTCCGCCAGTTGGTAGATGTCTTCTATTTGATGCTCATTGGGTTTTACCACTAAAAACTGAAATATCAGATGCGGTGTCTTGGACTTCATCTCCTTTTTCATGGCCACCATATTGCGGGCCCCTTGGAGCACCACATCGAGCTTACCTCCTATACGATAGTTCTCGTAGGTCTCCTGGGTAGTGCCATCAACAGATATAATCATGCGGTCCAACCCAGATGCTATCGTCTTACGTGCATTTTCATTGTTGAGAAAATGTCCATTGGTAGAAGTGATGGTATAGATACCCTTATCATGCGCATATTTCACCATATCCAAAAACTTTGGATTGATGTATGGCTCTCCTTGAAAATAGAAGATCAGATACAGCAGATTGGAATACAGTTCATCTATCGTCTTTCTAAAAAAATCAATCTTTAGATTACCGGTTGGCCTAGAGAAGGCGCGCAAACCCGAGGGGCATTCCGGACACTTCAAGTTGCAAGCCGTCGTAGGTTCTATAGACACGGTCATTGGCATGCCCCATTGGGTAGGCTTGCCCGTCCACTTCGTATAGTAGTAGGAGCTCAATATCTTGCCGACATTGACTATCCGTCCTACTGTCAGCTTAGAAAGAAAATTAAGGCTGTCCGAGATTTTAGGCATTCGCGAAGTAGTTCTCTTTAAATAAGTTTACATGATGCTTCAGATGGCCTACGAGGATATACCCTAATCCACGCACCGTCACAGCATTTTCAGACACAGATCCTTTGGTGTTTAGCGCCTCTTCATCCAGATCTTTATAATGCATGAGCGTTACACTGCGCGCCGTCTTCAGCTCCATGATCATCTGGGACAAACTCTTGTGCCCCACTTCCGCATTTTGCGCCCAAGCGTTGTGGTCAAAGCCCGGCAGATTTATCTTGTCGCCTCTAGAGATTCGAAACGCCCGATGCGCCATCACCAACTCTACATCAATGATATGCTGAAACACTTGCCCCACAGTCCACTTTCCCTCCGCATAAGCGAAGTCCTTTTGCTCCTCAGAGATCGACTGCAGATAGTCAATAGCCTCTCCAAAACTGGCCTGCATTTCCTCATACAGAGACCGATTGGATTGTGCAAGTTGCACATACGGAGCGAAGTACGCAGGATATTCGTCTGTCTGGATAGTCATATCAAAATTTTGTCAAAGGTAAGTTCTTTATTTGGTTTGGGGGTGTCTTTAACAAACATTTGGGGCCATCCCGTCCTTGCGTCGGGACCGGGTCGTCCACTACTACCGCATGGTATAGACGCGTGGCCATGCGTCTATACTGACGCTAGGCCACACGCCTATACCATACGATACCGCTACCACCCCTTGTCCTTCACGCGCTCCACCTTTCGGTTCCGCGATCAGATGGGACTTGGACACTTACTTATGGCACAACACCTTAAAGTCAAAAGCTTTCTCTATTTTTGCGCCGAAATTATGTTGGCATTTTTAAAGAAACTATTTACCAGCGAAAAAGCAGAACCTGATATCATGAAGTACCTGATAGTAGGCTTGGGCAATATCGGCTCCGAGTATGACAATACTAGACACAATATAGGATTTGAGATTTTAGACCATTTAGCAAAGCAACGCGAAGTAGAATTTGAAAATGATCACCTGGGTGCTCTGGCTACCTTTAAGTTCAAAGGCAGAACCTTTATACTGCTCAAGCCCAACACCTACATGAATCTCAGCGGCAAATCTGTACGCTACTGGTTGCAAAAGCACAATGTAAAGCTAGAAAACCTCCTTGTAGTCTTAGACGATCTCAATCTGCCCTACGAAAAAATGAGAATGCGCACCAAGGGCAAAGACGGTGGACACAACGGCCTCAAGGATATAGACAAGATGTTAGGCCAGAACAATTATGCTCGACTTAGATTTGGGATCGGTAGCCAATACTCCAAAGGGCAGCAAGTAGACTTTGTGCTAGGAGAGTGGACCATCGAAGAAGAGCAAGCCATCGGACCACTCAAAGAAAAAGCCTGCAAAGCCATTTTAGCCTTCGGAACCATTGGGGCCGGAAGAGCCATGTCAGAATTTAACAAATAAACTTATTCGTAATATCTAC
>CAKZVJ010000190.1 GCA_937923345.1 uncultured Saprospiraceae bacterium | reverse complement strand
GAAGAGGAAGTCAAAGCCAAAAAGACGCGGCGTTCTCGATCCAAAAAAGACAAGCAAGTCAAAGAATTGGAAAAAGCAACTAAGGACTTGAATGATGCTGTGAAGGAGGTGAAGCCGGAAAAGGATAAATAATTTTCAATGTGCAATTTTCAATGAGCAATGAGCAATTTTTGATGCTGTGCTGACTTGTTCAGATATAATTTACATTGAGCAATGATTAATTTTCAATTGATTTTGTGGATATGCCCAAAAAAGGTTGACAAAGATTTGGTTTATATAAACTTGTTAAATTTGATAGTATGTCTAAGAAACAAGCCAAATCAGTTAAGTTACGCCGTACATTTACCGAAGCGGTTAAGAAAGCAATAGTAAAAGATGTAGATGCCGGGTTAAGCAAATCAGAGGCTTCTCGTAAATACAATGTATCCAAAACATCTATTTACAATTGGTTAAACATATATTCTACAAAGTTTGAAAAGTCTAAGATGGTTAGAGTTCAGACTATAAAAGAGACTGAGTCCTATCCTGAAATGCATGCAAAAATTGATGAGCTATATAGTCTAATAGGTAGAATCCAGACGGAAAATTTATACTTGCATAAGCTTGTTGATCATGCTTCTCAAGAGTTAAATATCGATATAAAAAAAAGTTTTGCAAGCAAATTATCCGCATTTTCAAACTCGAAAAACTCCAAGTAAAGATGGAATACTTATATTCGAGCGCAGGAATCAGTAGGCAGGCTTATTCTAAATGGAGTAATTACATCAGCAAAAAGACTACCAAGGATAAGGAAGTAGTTGAGTTAGCGAAACTGGTTAAGAAGAAACATCTACCAGGTTCTGGTGTACGACCGCTTTATAGATATATTCGAGCAAATCCTGAGTATGATACACAGCTTGTAGGTGTCGGAAAACATAAGTTTGAGAGTATATGTCACAATCATGGAATGCGTGTTGTAGCGAAGAAATATATCCCTAAAACCACTGTACATGGGACTTTTGCATTCCAAAATAAAATTGAAGGGTTGATTATCTATGGGACAAATCAAATATTTGTAAGTGACATTTCCTATATTTTTGGAATATACGGCAATCTCATTGGATATGCTACAACATGTATAGATGTCTACAGCAGATACTTACTAGGACTAGTTTTTTCACGTACTATGAAAGCTGCTGATACGGTGATACCTCTTCTTAAGCAAACCTTTAAAGAAAGAGGAATAAAGACTTTTGAAGGAACTTATTTTCACTCAGATCAAGGTAAACAGTACATTGAAAAAAACTTCATCAAAAATCTACGCAAGAAAAATATTGAGTCTTCAATGGGTAGAAGTTGCTATGAAAATCCATTTGCTGAATCTTTTAACGATATTCTTAAAAACCACATGCTAATTGAGTACAATTTTGAAAATTTTAACCAGCTAAAAAGAAAAGAGCAGTTTATTAAATATGTTTACAATTACAATAAGACTCATAGTTCTTTAGGAAATATAACCCCTAACCAATTTGAGCGAGAACTTTGTGATATAGAAACAAAAAACAGAATTGGGCTAGAAATGAAAACAATTAATTAACTTTAAACCACAAACGCGTAGCATATTTTTTAGATTGTCCCCTTATAAACAAGGGGGTGGGCAATCTAAAAAATATGAAACGCACATGAAAAAGTATTTTGTAATCTAAGTTGTTATAAACTCCTTTTTTGTCAACATTTTTTGGGCGCAACCATTGCAAGGGAAATAAATAACAAGATAAATATTTAGGGGCGTCCGATGAGGCGCCTTTTTTTATTTGGATTAACAAAATCATTGCATCATTATACACTTGTGGGGCACCAATTATTATTTCTATTGATGCAACCCATTTTAGTAATCGGTAGCTCTTTTGTTTTTATCATTTAAAAAACAAACTTGCTATGAGAATTTTTACGGGTACATTCATTCTTATTTTATTCTTTTTTAGTTCAGCTCTTAATGGGCAAGATTCCATTTCTAGCAATATAGATTTTGCTAAAGAAATACAGCTAAATAGAAAACATCAAATAGGCCTTGCCATGACGCTTAACAAAAACATAAGCTTAGTGTATAGAAATAAAAAATCTAATAATATTTACTTAAGAGCTAATCTAAATACTAGGATTAGCAGCTCCTTTATAGATGCACTAGCTAGAGACTTCTCTGCTCAGATAAGCCTAAGTGCTGGTATTGAAAAACATATCCCTTTAGATAAAAAATTCAAAGCTTATTATGGAGCAGATATAGGAATAAATTCACTTATCTCTGGGTATGAGCTAAGAAGCATCTCCTATTCACTTGTAGGAATAACTGGGATAAATTTCAAAGCAAATGATAGGGTATCATTTTTTGCAGAAACTCATTTTGGCATGCAAGTTAACACCTTAACATCCACCCAAAGCATTCTCTGGACTATTAGAAGCAATAACAATATCAATTTTGGAGTTCTTTATACTATTGGAAGAACAGCATAAAATATGCTCCTCTATACAACCCTTTGAACCAACCTATGAACATTAGACTATATCGATAACCAAACTAATAAAACATGAAAAATTTAACCGCATTCTTAGTATTCACTATTTCCATTTTTTGCAGTCCTTTATTGG
>CAKZVJ010000189.1 GCA_937923345.1 uncultured Saprospiraceae bacterium | reverse complement strand
ACACAAATACGGTCTCATACCAGATCCACAATCGTATATTTGTGTTTGACTATTGCAATCAAGTAAATACCTATGCTTAGACACGTGTATTACATCGAGGTTGAAAACCTCGACGAGCGATTTGATAAATAACAATTAGTAGTGCAGAAGCACTACTAATTGTTATTTAAAGTCGATGCGTAGAAAAACAAATGCGCTTGAAAAGGAAAAATCAAGTAGCAAATCCGCTCAATAAATGACAAAGTGAGACAAATTAAGAAACGCTAAAGCACTTCTTTGTTCGCCGTGGTTTTCCTTAACAGGATTTGTCTAGACTATATAGATTCGCAACTACAGCACCGTTCGTCGAGGTTTTTCAACCTCGATGCCATACGCTTGTCTAGGCACATGCGGGATTTGTAGCACTAACAATGCATAGAATATCCAGTGGAACATCAAAAGCAATTTGGGTTCGTCATCAGTTGTAACGACAACCTAGAGGAGCGCATGGAATCGATGGCTTCAGGCATAAAAAAACCCACCATGAATAATCATGATGGGCATTGAGTAATTCTTATCTAAAAGAAGATTAAACGACCTTTACATTTACTGCATTTAGTCCTTTCTTACCTTCTGTCAATTCAAATTCTACTTCATTTCCTTCGCGGATGTCGTCTACTAATCCTGAGACGTGTACGAAATACTCTGTGTTGGTCCCTTCTTCAATGATAAAACCGAATCCCTTTGATTCGTTGAAGAATTTAACTGTACCTTTATTCATTACTATAAATTAAAAAAATTAATAAAACGCAAATGTATGTCTATATAAAATCAAATGAAACTATTTATCGATATAAAAGTAACAAATAGCCGTAAATCGACGATATTCCTTTAAAAACGGGTCGTTCCACGCCTTTATAGCTAAGAATATTAAGAAATATTGGCCATAAACCAATGAATTATACCCGTAAATAGGCTTTTATGCCTATCTTCAAAAATAATGAAAGACCACTGCTACTATGTATTTATTGGGTATTGATTTAGGAAGCTCTTCTATCAAAGTCGCTTTGATAGAGGCTGCATCTCAGCTAGTGCATAAGGTGGTGAACTATCCTCAAAACGAAATGCCTATCTCTTCTCCGCAGATGGGCTGGGCGGAACAAGATCCAAACCTTTGGTGGGAGAACCTAAAAAAGGCATGCGAAATCCTATTCCAAGATATACCCATTGATGCTACAGAAATCTCCGCTATAGGCATTGCTTATCAAATGCATGGGCTCGTTATCGTAGATAAAAACCAAGAGCTATTGAGACCCTCTATCATCTGGTGTGACAGTAGAGCTGTAGGTATCGGTGCTGCAGCGCAAGAGTCTCTAGGGAAGGAAAATTGTCTGCAATCGATGCTCAATTCTCCTGGCAACTTTACTGCATCCAAACTGCGCTGGGTCAAAGAAAACGAACCCGATGCGTATCGAAAAATTCACAAAGCTATGCTACCAGGCGACTATCTTGCCATGAGAATGACAGATAAAATATGCACCACCGTATCCGGTTTGTCTGAGGGCATCTTTTGGGATTTTAAAAAAAATGAATTGGCGCATGACCTATTAGACCAGCTTGAAATAAATGGAGACTTGCTACCTGATATCGTGGACACGTTTTCAATACAAGGAAAGCTCTCCGTCGCCGCTGCTCATGAATTGGGCTTAGCACCAAATACACCTATAAGTTATAGAGCTGGCGACCAACCAAACAATGCTTTCTCACTCGGCGTGATACATCCACATCAGGTAGCAGGCACTGGTGGCACCTCTGGAGTCATATACGGAGTCGTGGATAGTCCACAATATGATTTACAATCTCGGGTCAATAGTTTTGCCCATATCAATCACGCTAAGGATGCAGCTCGAATAGGCGTCTTGCTTTGCATCAACGGAGCGGGTAGTCAGTATGCTTGGATCAAGAAGCAAATTGCGGAAGAAGGTCTGGACTATGCAGACATCGAAGAGGCACAAACAAAGATACCCATCGGTGCTGAAGGTTTGAGGGTTTTACCTTTTGGCAATGGCGCTGAGCGAATGCTGGAAAACAAATATCAGGGCGCTCAAATGTTTAACCTACAACTGAACATACATACTCGCGCACATCTATACAGAGCTGCGCTGGAGGGAATTGCATTTGCCTATGTGTACGGAATGGAAATCATGCAAGGCATGGGTATCCACCCAAAAACGATGCGCGTAGGAAATGACAACTTATTTCAATCCACCATCTTTGGCGAAACCATTGCCACCTTGTCAGAAGTAAATATCGATGTGATAGAAACCACGGGTGCAGTTGGTGCTGCAAAAGCAGCTGGATTTGGCATTGGCTACTACCCTACTTTAGACGCCGCAGTGGGCAAACTAAAAGTCGAGAAGACCTACCAAAAAAATGAAAATGCAACCGCATATCGAGAGGCTTACGAAGAATGGAAGTCCATCCTAAAAAGTCAATATGCGTTATGATTGAAGATCCCTATACTATTAGTCCCCAAGCAGCTGCAGGCGATAGTCTAATCCATGCTCCTTACAGCCTAGCTCCTTAGCTTTGGTGTAGGCGTCAAAAGCGAGATCATCCTCTTTACTGGCCTCATAAGCCTGACCTAAGTAAAACCAAGCTAAGGCATACTCAGGCTCTAACTCTACTACCTGCTTCAAATCTACTATCGCTTCACCAGGCTCTTCTAATCGGATCATAGCTAATGCTCTATAGACTACAGCATCAAGTAATGATCCATTAAAATGCAAGGCCGCATTGAAATCATCTAGCGCAGCCATAGCATCACTTCTTTGCAAATGAAGATACCCTCTATCTTTGAGCATTAGCCCATTTGTGTACTCTTTATAGCACGCTTGATTCAAAAATTTCAATGCCTCATCAAAGCGATTTAGTTTAGTATTGGCTACTCCCATCATGTGATAGTCAGTTGGTTTTAGCTCATAAAATTGACTTTTCAATTTTATCGCAGTGATGATATCTTCGTATTCTTTTTCCTCTCGCAAAGCTTGGACCATCAAATCATATACCTCAGGTTTTGTCTTATCCCCAGTCACTATGGGTTTACCTTTTTCGATTGCATCAACAAAATTCTTTTCAGCAATCAATTTTTCCATTTGAAAGTACACCGTAGGCAGTGACCCACGCTTCCACAAACTGAGTAGTTGCATTCCGTCATTATAGATTGACTTCCCGCTATCAGTATGCATTTGGCTGCCATATGGAAAAAGATTAGACACTAGGTCTAACATGGCCGCGCCAACAAAAACAATAATAGCAAAATGCAATATGGGATTCGCTTGCGCTTGCGGGAGAAAAAATAATAATGGAATGGCAATCAAGAGACTGGCAATTGGCCCACCTACAATGATCAAAAAATTTCTCCAAGCATTGGTTTGACCTTGGTGCTTGCACATCCCAATATTCCAAGCCAAAAAATTGAATTTGTAAAAAATATCGAGGCGACCGAGGCTAATGGTAGCACCATGTTCGGTATCGCCATAAGTCCCTATGTATACTTGCACTTTATCTTTTGAGAAGATCAAGGCAGGGATGGCGTGTCCCATCTCATGAAACAAGGTGGTAAAGGATCGCAGTACCATCACTAATAGTATACCTCCTATCCCAATGCCTATGCCAAATAGTACCTCCATTTTCTAATATGTTGTATACATGCTGCTATGGTGTCTTCACAAAGGTACATTTATTTGCGTCGAAAATCTCTACCCTCTCATTAATTCATCACCCATGCATATACGTTAAGCGAAGTGGCAATAGTAATCCAGATAGCATAGGGCAACATCAATAAAGATTTAGCCTTAAGTTTTGACCAATAATGAAATATAAAATAATAGACCAACAAGGCTAAACTGCTGATCACAATAATCCCTAAGCCTACGTTTTGAAACTTAAAAAATACAGGGTTCCAGCTGATGTTTAATATTACTTGAAAAATATAAAGTCCGATTAAAAAATTCTTGTCTTTTACTTTGTCCCATAGCAGTGCCAAGTATATAGAAAAGCAAATCATAATTGTTGTCCAAGCTGCGCCAAAGACCCATCCTGGAGGGGTCCAGGGTGCCTTATTCATATTTACATACCAGTCAGAGCTGACACCAGGCCCTGTGAAATAACTGCCTATGGCTAAAGCTCCGAAGTTTATGACCAAAAAAATTACTAATCTGACTAACATACATTGTGATTTATTCTGTAATAGTAAAGAATATATGCTTTAAAATGTTTGATTTAACCACTATCATTCCAAGAAAAAATAGCCTATACATCTTTGATACTATTCATATTGAGTATTCTCTTTATTAAACCTACCTTTGCAGCCAATAAAAAAAAATAGTATCGTGAAGGATTTTGCATCATTAGGCATCAAGGATTCATTTATCAAGGGCTTGGATGAGTTGGGTATTAAAGTACCCACCGAAATCCAAGAGCAGGTTATCCCCATTTTGCTTAAGGAGAATACAGACTTGGTGGGTCAAGCGCAGACAGGAACTGGAAAGACGGCTGCCTATGGTTTGCCCTTATTGGCAAAGGTGGATCCTAGTATCCATCTTCCGCAAGTCCTAGTGCTATGCCCGACTCGAGAATTGAGCAAGCAGGTCGCTAAGCAATTGTTCAAATTTACGAAGTATACAGATAAGATTTTTGCAGAGGCGGTCTACGGAGGAGAGAAGATCGACAAACAAATTATTGCCCTTCGCAGACCTACCCATATCGTAGTGGCTACTCCTGGTCGCTTGATCGACTTGGTGAAAAGGAAAGCAGTGGACATTCGTCAGGTGCATACCGTGGTGATGGATGAGGCCGACGAGATGCTCAGTATGGGTTTCAAAAAAGAACTCGATGAGATATTGACCATGCTTTCGTCCGTAGAAAACAAGTGGTTATTTTCCGCTACCCTTCCACAAGGCATCAAGCAGATTATCAATACGCACATCAGAGATGGTGCTTACCGTATCCAAGTGAGTGGTAAAAACGTGGTCAATCAAAATATCAAGCACCAGTACATCCAATGCGAAAAGACAGACAAACATCTTGTCCTTTTTCAACTCCTGAGAAATCAGAAAGATAAGCGCGGTATTATTTTCTGCAAGACGAAAGCCGTAACGCGGACTCTGACGAAACAACTTATAGCCAAAAATTTTGCAGCGGATTGTATCCACGGCGATCTATTGCAGAAGGAACGCAACAAAGCCATGCGGGCCTTCAAAAATGAAAAGGTCCAGTTCTTAGTAGCCACGGACTTGGCAGCCAGAGGGATTGACGTGCAAGACCTGGCATTTATATACCACTACCAACTGCCTGACCAGGTTGACTATTACACGCATCGTAGTGGCCGTACAGCGAGAGCAGGCAAAGAAGGGGTGTCTCTTTGCCTCATCACAAAGAACGAAATGAGAGAGCTCAAAAAACTAGAAAACAGCTTGAATATAAAGTTTAAGCAGCAGTGGTAAAATAGTGATTTAGAGTTTTCGGGGGTGCCCACTGACATTCGCGAAAAAGCTACTGTCAGGGTCGGGTCGTACGCTAGTCCGCTTCGCTCCCGTCCCGACGTTCCGTTACACTACAGTCGCGACCACTTCCCTATCGGTCGTGTAGCTACCACCCCTCACCCGGTATTAGGAGTTAGGAGTTAGTGTTCATTAAATTAGAAATCTCCTTAGACTTCTTCGTCCCTCTAAATATCATCCTAATGTTAAGAACAAAAAGTACAAGCACAATAGCCAGCCAAATATACATCCAAACCGAAGATGGTATCACTACGAACAAATCTGCATACGCCGCTAAATCCGAACTAGGCCCCACATTAAAATCCTGAATGATATACAAGATACTTGCTAGCCCAAGAAACATAATAATGATCTGATCCAGATTGGTAAATCTTGCCAAGACTATTAGCGCAAAAGAAAAGACAATTAAAAATCCACTCGTAAAGAATGAAGAAAACCATACTATCGAAATAACCACCATCAAAACGGCAATGGCATATAGTGTCGCTTGCGTAAATCGCTCTTGTCTAGCACCAATATAAAACAGTAAATTTCCAAAGATAGCGGAGCCTATATATCCACCCATAATGATTACGGCGCGGTTTCCTCCGCGCGTGGTAGTCACTCCACTACCATCTTCATTGACTACAAATCCTACGACTTCTCCTCCAGTAATGAGCGCACCGAAGGCATGTCCAAATTCATGAAGAAAAGTAACAAACAACTTCAGCGGGTACATGATCTTGTTTCCTATCTCTCCACCGAAGAAAGTAAGGCCAAAGTACACTGCCAGACTTGTGATTATGAATAATATCGTTTTGTTTTTCATTACCTGTTATTGATTTCGCTAAATTATAGAAATATTACCAAAGAGTAATATAGACACTCAATTATAACAAGTTTTTGAAAAGGATAAGTTCGCTCAAAGATGAAGTCAAGCAGCTCTTGGTAGATCATTATCGACACCTTGTCTAAAAAGGCTAAATTAGCAAGGTAACTATTCCAAATGATAGGCAAATTTTAAAGGCAGTCTGACACGTGCACCTGTATCATCAGGAATGATGATGTTTTCAAAAAAGAGATTGGTCTTAGGTGGAATATCTTTCAAAATGCTAATGATTTCCATGCTATCAATATCATCAAATATGAATTTATACCCCGGCCCATCCTCCGGTAGGATAATTAAGTCTCCTCTCAAGATAGGGATCACATCATCTCCAATTTGCAAGGTGAGCTCTCCATCGGCGCAGATAAAATCGTCCTTACAGTACGTTTGACCTCCGTAAAGAGATTGGTACCCTTTCCAGAAAAGCTTTGGTTTCGCCTCTTGCAGCTTGTGATAATCGTTGAGCGTGTAGGCATTGGTGTAGTCTTTACTCAACACTTCCGTAGTTCGGATTCCTTTATTAGCTCCTTTATCGTTTTTAGTATAAATGGCTCTTTGTATAGTCTTGAAAGAAGGAATATTCAGAATGTCTACCGCTGGATCATTTTCGTATTTATCTACAATCCACTTATACTTCTCGTTTTGCTTATCTAGCTTGACCAGTGTCTTTTCTTTTTCCTGATAGACAAATTGAAATTCAAAAATGTCTGTATCTACATTACTAGTGACCCATTCCTTTGGCAACCAAGCATGAGACTCATTCTCAATGATAAAGTCTATAAAGGACACCTTCACAAACTCCTCAGACTGTTCGTGCTGATCAATGAATACTCTCAAACTATACACTTCATGCTCAAAGATTTCTAATAGCTTTTTAGCATCTGCAAAATTCAATTTGCAATCCAAATTTTTACAATCAAAATCATAAGAGGTCCATTTTCCGGTAAATTTTTCATTCCGTAGTTTGATGTTCTTGAGATAAAGGTAAGCGTGTTTGATAGAAATCACTTCACCATCACTGGAGATGATGGATATCTTTTCATCAAACAAATCTTCAAGAACCCGCTGATTTATTTTGAATTGCCCACCGAAGACCCTTGGATTTCCTTTGAGTTCAAGCGTAAATTCCTCTTCTCCCCAGACAAAATTATAATCATACTTAGGACTAGTGTCACTCTGATAAACCTGTTTCGCATACTTAAAAAGCAAACTATCAAATTCTGTATTGCCAAAACCTATAATGTCTTCCTCTTTCACCCTGTCCAAGTAAAACTGACAAATAGCTCCATTTCCTTTTTTAGTTCTTAAGAATAAACTAACAAAATCACCTGCTCGCGCATGATCAATATATTTCATAAAACAATCCTTCCATTCTTCATTGCATTTTTGCTTGGTATAGATGTCCTCATTTATAAACCATTCTGCACTGACGATAGCTTCTTTGTTCCCAAACCGGTTTAGTATCGTAGGTTGCTTGATGATATCGAGCAAGGTTTGTCTATCAATAATTTGGTCTTGAACTTTCTTTTTGCGGCTATTGTCCAGCAATGGGATGGTTTTGAGTATACTACCTCCCCAAGTCAGAAAAACGTTAGACTCATCAATGGACTCCTCTTCTAGTTTATCATTATTGATCAGGATCTCTAAGTAAAGCGATTCCTGCTTCGGTAATTCTTCACCAGAAAAATTTTCCAGCACAAACGTATCCCCTACTTCAATCTCGTTCTTTAATTTGAAATCTTCCATGGAGTTTAAAAACACCTTCGACTTCTTTATATTCGTTTCGACACTTTGTATTTGCAGTTTTTTTCCCGCTCTGATATGCGCCAACTCAAAATCAAAAGCGTCTAATACCCCCTTTAAGGAAGAAGTCAAAACAGGTTCTTTTAAAAGTAGTTGTCTAAACTCACCAATACTCATTGCCAAAGATTCTGTAAAAAATCTCTTTTCCTCTTTTTGCGTTAAGGTGGTATCGATAGTGCCCCAATGAATCTGATATTTCTTCTCTTTAGCTTTTGGTGAGTCATCGTATATCTCGAACTCCAAACTTATTTTAGCGTTATCCATATCTTCATTTTGAATATCGTCAAAGCGGATGATCGACTTAGATTTCACACCAGAAGAGAGGGTATCGGACATATTTAGTTGGATAGTTTCACCAAGTATTGCTGAATCCACGTTCTCTACACGTACTTCATTCACCGTATCTTTGTGCTGATTAGCAATCGAAAAATCAAAAGAGAGACTATCCATATTCAGCGAATTTCCCAACATGAGATTAGGTAGACTCTGCATAGAACTTTCCCACTTACTTTTTGCAATGCGCTTTTTTGCATGATAATTCCCTGCTTTATTCTTCGTCAATCGTAATTGTATATCACCCCATACAAAATCAATATTCGCTGGATTAAAATATAAATTTCTACATTGTACCTGATTGAGAGAAATTCCTACCAACTTCCGTATTAATCTCGGCTGCACTGCGAGCATCTTATTATAGTCAGAGATAACCAAAATACCTAATTTTCTATCCATAGACTGAGGTGAACCATCGCAGAAGTAAATGGTAGTTTCTTCTACATGCTGTGTAAGCAATGCTTTTATATCCACATTTTCTTCGGGCGAAAAACACATCTTGCGAATATTTCCATGACCAGACTTGATTAATACATGCAAGCTATCTTGGGATCTCGTTTCTAAATTGATACTACATTCAATATTTTCTTGGATAGTTTCATTTGATATATAAATCACAGGAACTGATCCATTTTTATCCACAGATTGTAAGGACAAAAGCGAAAATTCTTTTTCAAATTTAGATTGTGCATCTCCATTGGCAATACTCAAACTCTGAAAATCAAAGAAGTTGCTTACCATCAGATTTTCTGAATATATCCTTTGCTGAGAGGACGAAGAGACAATCGAAGCATATTGCTTATTCGCTGCATTTGTTATCTTGAGATATAAGGTAGCTGACTGACCAAATTTAGAATAGATCGATTCCCAAAAATCAGAATCTATAATAGAGGTGCTAAATACACCATAATTATCTCTATTCTCTACAAATACGTCCAATCGCTTAATGGTCGCCTCTGGCTTAGATAAATTGTCAATAATTGGGGCACTTGGTGCATTTAGAGTAGACCAATGTACTTGGTTCACAGGTATAGAAAGTTGATGCGATATTGGAGAAATCTCCAAATAGTTTCCATCAAAAGCTATATAACTCGTAATGTTGGAACTTTTTTTTAATAAAATCTCTGAATTTAGAACAAAGTGATAGATGCCCATCATGGCTAGCAAAACGACAAGAAAATAAGGAAATTTAGTCTTGATTTTATTCATTTGCTCTTTGGCCAATTGTATAAAGCGATGAATTGGAATAGGTTACAAAATATTACACCGTAACACTTTGTCTTCCGTCTAAAAATACAAGTATAGTTGAACCTTTGCAAGTCATTTACAAATCGTTAAGAAGCGTTAACATTTTTTTGCTATCTAATATGGTAAAATATACATATATGAAAAGATTTGAGTTACTTTTATGGAAAATTGGGGTCTTAATAACATAACAATTAACAATTTTTTAATATTCTACTTAACAAACTATAAAAACTTATCAAACACATGGGAGATTTTAGCGCAACGCTGCAAAACGCAGTAGACAGCTTTATGAACACAACAGGTGGATTTTTACCAAATATCATTGGTGCTCTTTTAGTCCTTATCATTGGGTGGTTCATTGCAAGGGCTCTTCGAAGCTTAACAAAAACATTATTAGGTAAAACCGATCTAGACAACAGATTATTCAAAACAACGAAATCTAACTTCAGCCCTGAAGCAATGATCTCAAAGCTAGTTTACTTCATTGTAATGCTAATTGTATTGATGGTAGTCTTGGAGAAACTTGGTGTTACCGATGTGCTTGACCCATTAAAGAGTATGGTCGACCAATTCTTATCTGCTGTTCCTAAGATAATTACAGCTGGTATTATTGGATTTGCAGGCTATATGATTGCAACGATAGTATCAGAATTCATGGGCTTTGCAGGCGAATCTCTAGATCGCTTTTCAGCTAAAATGGGTTTTGCAACAAATGATTTCGACTTAGGCAAGCTTGTAAAGCAAGTTGTGTTTATCATAATTTTTGTACCTATCCTTATCATAGCGATAGACAAATTAGGATTTAAGACATTATCTGAACCATTAACTGGAATGCTTCAGACTATGTTGAATGCTATTCCTAAATTAATTGCTGCGGCCATTATCCTTGCTGTGTTCTACTTCGGAGGAAAATTTGTAACAGGTATTCTTAAAGAATTACTTGCCAACCTTGGCGTTGACAATATGGCTAACAAAATGGGTATTGCTAACATGTTAGGTCAAAATAGCATGTCCAGCGTTGCTTCAAACTTAGTATTTGCATTTTTAATGTTTACAGGGGTTATTGCTGCTGCTGAACAATTAGAATTTGGTCAAATAACTGTTTTGCTAAATGATCTATTAGAGATGGCAGGAAGAATCTTGTTCGGTCTTATCATTATGGCTATCGGAAACTGGATATCAACTACTGCTTCTGGTGCGGTTCAAGATAAGTTTTTAGCTATGATTACTAGGATGGCTACCTTAGGCTTATTCTTGGCTATTGCTCTTCGTACGATGGGTATAGCTAATGATATCGTGAACCTTGCCTTCGGATTAACGCTTGGTGCCGTTGCTGTTGCTGTTGCACTTTCATTCGGATTGGGTGGAAGAGAGGCTGCTGGAAAGCAAATGGAACACATCCTAAAGAAATTCAGAGGCGAATAAAAATATATAATCCAAACTGGTATATATACGCTACAAGAGGCTTTCATTAATTTGAAAGCCTCTTTTTTTAATTATAAATGGTTCTGAATAATTATACATGATGAATAAAGGTGTTCAGAAAAATTGTTGCAGTATTTTTCATGATAATTTTTTTAATTACTCATGTAGTTCGCGATTATTATAACATAAGCTAAGCTAGCACTGGCGAAACCACCAAAGTAATCCAAAGTCAAAGCTCACTTACACAAGTCACCCAAGTCTTATATGGTGTCTTGTACAAATGGGAGATGCTTATCGTGAACTCCCGAGAGTCGGGACAAGATCTGGTTGTTTCGCACACGCTCGTAAAGCTCATTATGATATTTACTCAACGGAAAAGTAGTTTGAAATTTTTTCTAGGGATGTTTAGAAGTTAGAGAAGAACCCCGGAGAGCTTGCCCCGATTTTTTTCGGGGGGGGTGACCTTATTAAAGCCCAGGGTGGCAACCCTGGGTTATTAGCGAGGTAAGAACCAATTTGGCGTGATTTTCTTTTAAAAATCATGACAAATTGAGTTTAAGAATCACCCCGTTTTTAGAGCAATAATAATTAAAAGGGCGTAATCATTTAGAGATTTTAAGATGCAAAAAGTTTAATCTCAACGAAATATGATATTGCTGAACATTCCTAATTAACTCCAAAGTAGGTATATCAAGGGTGGACAAAGGGCTAACAGCCAACAGCCAACAGCCAACCAAATCAATAAATACACAAAACCACACCTACTTATCAAACAACAAACGCTGTCCGATATGCTGATTGGAGAAAGCCCCATTGTCATAAACAACGTGTCCATTCACAATAGTTTGACACACCTTACTTCCAAAAGTCTTCCCTTCGTAAGGAGACCAGCCGCATTTATATTGAAGGTTCTCTTTGCTAACTGTAGTAGATGCACTTGTATCCAAGATTACGATGTCGGCAAAAGCACCTTCATCAAGATATCCTCGGTCAATCATACGGAAGCAATCTGCGGGCGCATGGCACATCTTTTCTACTATTTTCTCCATAGAAATTTTGCCTTGGTGATGCAGCTCGACCATCATGTGCAACGCGTGCTGTACCAATGGAACACCAGATGGAGCACTCAAATAGGGATTTTGTTTTTCCTCCCATGTATGTGGAGCATGATCCGTAGCTATTATATCCAAGGTATCGTTCAATAAGGCGGGTAATAATGCCTCCTGGTGAGACTTATCCTTTACCGCTGGATTGCACTTAATCTTTGTACCATATTGCGCATAATCATCACTATTAAAGCTTAAATGATGTACGCAGACCTCAGCCGTTATTTTCTTGTCTTTGAGGGGCTTAGTATTATCGAATAAAGCCAACTCATCCTTGGTAGAGATATGCAGAATATGCAATCTAGTGCCAAACTTTTTAGCCATATCGATGGCCATGCTTGAGGACAAAAGACAACCTTCTACATCGCGTATTATTGGATGTTGCTCAATAGGAATATTCTCTCCAAATACCTCTTTAGCTTTGGCTAAGTTTTTACGTATGGTGGCTTCATCTTCACAATGGGTCGCAATTAATAGTGGGACTCTAGAAAACAAGCCCTCCAACGTTTTTTGATTATCCACCAACATATTTCCGGTACTGGATCCCATAAATATCTTGATACCGCACACATTCTTACCGTTGGTTTTTAAGACCTCCTCTATATTGTCATTGCTCGCTCCCATGAAAAAAGAATAATTGCAATGAGCATATTGTCTGGCCACCTCATACTTCGCCTCCAATAAAGGTTGGGTCAGCGTTGCGGGTTTCACATTGGGCATCTCCATAAAAGAAGTAGTTCCTCCAGCTATGGCAGCACGAGATTCTGTGAAAATATTCGCTTTATGCGTAAGGCCTGGCTCTCTAAAGTGTACCTGATCATCAATCACACCAGGCATTACAAATCTTCCACCGGCATCTATAAGGCGACTCACCTCGTGATCAATGTGCTTTTCTATTTTTTCGATCCTTTCATTGTGAATGAGTATGTCTCCTTCAGTAATCTTACCACGATTTACAATACGTGCATTTTTGATCAATAAATCTTTCATATTCTGTATTTATTCCTCCGTAAATATGGTATATCTTTTTATTTAATTATAGTTTTGCCTAACAAACTTCAAATGTGAATACAGAATATCGATTCGACAAGAAAATTGGAATATTAGGCGGCGGCCAACTAGGCAAAATGATTTGTTTAGAAGCGGCACGCTATGATTTAGAAATCCACATGCTGGACAAGTCAAAAACTTATCCCGCTGGACACCTTTGCGCTCATTTTGTTGAAGGAGATTTCACTAATTATGATGATGTACTGTCATTCGGTAAAGACTTAGACATTATCACCATTGAAATAGAAAGAGTTAACGTCGAAGCACTCAAGGAATTGGTACGCTTGGGTAAAGAGGTGTATCCACAACCTACGGCACTTGAACGCATACAGGATAAAGGCAAGCAAAAAGATTTTTACCAGCAGCACAACATACCTAC
>CAKZVJ010000188.1 GCA_937923345.1 uncultured Saprospiraceae bacterium | reverse complement strand
CGTTTAAATCAAAATGTAATTTGAAAATGAATTTTTGCCAATCTTGAGTGAGAATTTTTCAAATATATTGGAATTTGAGCGTGAATAAATTGCGCTTGTTGCACTTGTTCAATATAATTTTTATACCATATGTAATACGCTATAAATGTGATGCTTGAATAGATTATTAGAAACTTAAATAGGTAAAATAAATATGTGAAATTGTACCTAGAGAAGTATGTAACTAGGGAATTAATTCGTTAATTTGACACTATCCTTTTCTACACACTAAAATAGTTTTTGAGTTTATGTCGGTGAATAAGAATGAAAATAATTTTCTAACTCTTGTTAAAAATTTTGAGGCAGCTAATGAAGCTGCACAACCGACTAAGCTAGATGAATCTGACTACCTCAAACTTTCGGAATACTATCGAGATAATGAACATTATGATCAGGCGCATTATGTATTGAATGAGGCAATCATCTACTATCCCTATTCTGGTCAGGCGTACTGCAAGAAAGCACAATTGTATTTTTCGCAAAAACAATTGGATAAGGCTTTAGTAGCTTTGGAACGAGGAGCAGTATATGCGCCGAATGATCTAGAGATGATTCTGCTGAAAGCTGATATTCTGAATGAGAAAGGAAATAATGATGAAGCGCTGGCGCTCTTGGAGTCTGCGCCTACGCATAACGATACAGATCTGTCAGACATATTATTGTACAAGGCTATGATTTACGAGAAACTAAACAACTTGGATGAAATGTTTGAATCCACAAAGTTGTCCTTGATTGCAGACCCTTATAATGAGGAGGCATTGGAGCATATCTGGTGGTGTGTTGAGTTGACAGGTAGGTATCAAGAGAGTGTAAATTTGCATTTGCAACTGATCGAACGTCGCACCTACTCCTATTTGTCATGGTACAATTTAGGCTATGCATATTACAACCTTGATAAATTTTCTGAAGCAGCTGAAGCCTTAGAATACGCTACCATTATCAATAAAGATTTTCAAGATGGTTTTTTGATGGGAGGGGAGGCCTATATGCAAATCGAGGAATACGGGAAGGCGCTAGATTTATACAGTGAGTTGTTGGTCAATTGTCATGACAAAAGTGATATCTATACAAAGATGGGTATTTGTCATTTTCACAATGGGCAGTCCGTGATGGCTTTCAATCATTTTAAAAAAGCTGTTCGCTTGAATCCCAAAAATGCAATGGCGCACTTTCACATTGGAGAGTATTATGGGCAAAAAAACTATTTGCAAAAAGCAATCAATTCTTACTTGATGGCTATGCAGATCGAAGATCGCAACGAAGTTTTCTATGCGGCCATAGCAGAGGTGTTCGAGAAGCAAGGCAACTATGATAAAGCACTTCCTTTTTATCAACAAGCTGCCGACATAGCGGCGGATATACCAGATTATTGGATCATGCTAGCGGTATTCTACATGAATCAAGAGATGTTTGATGATGCGCTACGTGTCATTGAAGAGTCCAAGGATTGTACCTCCGGGGTTGGCTTATCACTCTGTGAGATCGTATGTTTGTACTACATGAATGACAAAATTGGTGCTGAGCATCTGTTGCGAAAGTTTTTGTTGACTAATCATGCCCATGCCGAGACCCTCTTTGATTTCGGTCCAGAGCTGTATAATGATTTTGACATCAGAAGTATCATTACAGCTTTTCATCCTAATTAAAGGAGAGGTGTTATCCCCTATTCCTACAGTCCTCCTTTAAACGAATTTAGATTGGTGCTAATGCTGATGTGATTGGTACCTCCTGCGACATGGTAAAAGCCATGCCCATATTCTATACCAAATCTTTTAAACTTGAGGCCTAGGCCAAAAGCAAATCCTGCGGTAGAGCGGATGCCCAAGACGCTCAGTTCTTTTTTTCTCAAATGATTGTAGCCTACACGAACGCGGAAATTTTCTCTTTTGCCAAAGAGAAATTCCCCATTGATGACAAAGTGTCTCGCGAGGTTATCAAAAAAGAGTTGCGTCATACTTTCTCCAGTTTGTTCATTGAGAATAAGCAAGGTGTTTTCTTCCGCATTGGGATCATCAAATAAAATATTCCATCTCTGAAGATCACGGTAGATGACAGACCATCTAAAAGGCAAGTACTTTAGTCTTTTTGAAATCCCGATTTGTAAATCGAAAGGCAGGAATTCACTCTCCTCATCATAATTGGTAAGTTGGCGACCTAGATTTTTAGCCACCAGCGCTATATTGAGTTGACTACTCGTATCGGAATAGATCAGACCAAGATCAGAGTTCACGCCAAAAGAGCTGAACTCTGCCAACCGAGAACTAATAATCATTCCATTGACTCCGACAGTCAGGCGTTCATAAAGTCGCTTGGAAGCTCCGATGACAATTGCTGTTTCGCTGGCTGTAAAAGTCCCCTCTATTTGTCCAAAAACATTTGTTCTATTGAATTCGCCGTAGTTGATAAACTTGGCGCCTGCAGAGAGAGAAATATCCCACTTCTTTAAATAGTGCCCATAGCTAAAGTAGCCAGTGTTTATATCCGCTAAGTAAAAGTTATAGTTAAAGGATAAGGCATTGTGTTGACTTGGATTGAGGGCTGCCGGGTTGCTGTATCCTAGCGCGACATCATCATCATCTTGAATGGCAATGGCAAATCCTCCTAAGCCTGTAATCCTAGCAGAAGAGCTTAGGTTTAAAAATTCATAGATGTGTTCCCCACCTACTTGAGTAAAACTTTGGGTAAGGAAGGCAAAAGTAAAAATGAGTATTGAGAGTATTTGTTTTTTCATAGTTCGGGATTAGGATTCTTCTCTAGTCCAGGTCGTAGTACATACCCCTAGATTGCAATCCATTTTTTTTATGAGTTCACCATCTTTATTATAGAGTTCTAAAGGGCCATGTTCGCGATTGCCATCTATATTTTGTTCTGTGGTTTTGTAGGTTCCTTTTGCTTTGATATTTCCATTATCATGGTATTCGATGAATGGACCATTTTCTTCATTGGCTTTAAAGGCTACTTTTTCCTTGAGTTGTTTGTTTTTGTAGAAGAAGTTCCATTCTCCGTTCATCATCCCATTATCATAATTGCCCTGAGACTCCAAAACGCCTCCCTGGTAAAAACTTTTATAGACTCCAACGTATTGGGCATCCACATAATTTTCAATAATCAAGGTGTCCCCGTTTTCATAGAAGAGAATCCGTTGCCCTTCCAATTTGTTGTTTTTGTAATCTGATTGTTGTTCGACTTTTCCATTAGGGAAATAGGTGTAATGCGTCCCTTCTATATATCCAGTTTCCTTATCAATTTGAAAGGACTCAGTGAGATTTCCATTATCATCGCGTTTTTCTACGAGTTCATACTTGCTAGAGCAGGCCGCGATCAAGAGCGTGGCTAGAAGGCAGAGACTGAAATTTTTCATAATATAATATTAACGTGGATTAACGAATTAGATTACTTCTGAAGTTTGTTAAATTTAGTCGCTGGGCTGCTATTCCTGTATTTTATACTTATACAAAGAAAAAGCCCATCTTGATTCACAAGATAGGCTTTTACTATTATTTATAATGTGTGGTATGCTTTCTTAAAGGGTAGATATGAATACCCTAGCGCTGTTATGCAGAATAAGCACGCATCAAGATTGGGCTTCTTCCTATAGATTCATAGTGAATATCCAAGCTCTTCATTTTGTGCAAATCATACAAGTTTCTTCCATCAAAGATGGCTCTGTTACCTAATGCAGCCACTACCTTCTCGAAGTCAGGTGTTCTAAATACACTCCATTCGGTAATGATCGCTAATGCGTCAGCTCCTTCTAGTGTATCATATTGGTTGTCTGCATAAGTAATCTTGTCACCGTAGATTTCCTTGATGTTTTCCATTGCTTCTGGATCAAATGCTTTGATGGTAGCGCCTGCCTCCATCAATTCGTCCATAATATAAAGCGCTGGTGCTTCTCTGATATCATCTGTATTAGGCTTAAATGCAAGTCCCCATACAGCTATTGTTCTTCCTGTAAGATCACCACCAAAGTAGTTGATTATCTTTTGTGAAAGGATCGTCTTTTGCTTCTTGTTTACTTCCATGACAGACTTCAAAATTTTGAAGTCATAGTTGTACTCGCCAGCAGTCTTAGCCAAAGCTTGTACATCTTTTGGGAAGCAAGATCCACCGTATCCTACACCAGGAAATAAAAATCTCTTTCCGATTCTATTATCACTACCCATACCCATACGTACCATATCTACATTGGCAGATACCGCCTCGCACAAGTTGGCAATTTCATTCATGTATGAAATTCTAGTAGCTAAGTATGAGTTGGCAGCGTACTTAGTCATCTCTGCAGAACGCTCATCCATAAAGATGATTGGGTTACCCTGTCTTACAAACGGGTCGTATAGCTGCTGCATAACTGCTTTAGCCTTTGCAGAAGATGTTCCAATAACCACTCTATCTGGCTTCATGAAGTCGTCCACCGCTACCCCTTCTCTAAGGAATTCTGGATTAGATACTACATCAAATAAATCAACACTTAAGTTCTTAGCTAATTCACCATGAACCGCTTCAGCAGTTCCTACAGGTACCGTACTCTTATCGATAATGACCTTGTAGTCAGTAATGATAGTAGAAAGGTCTCTAGCAACTCCCATAATGTAAGAAAGATCAGCAGATCCATCTTCGCCAGGAGGAGTAGGTAATGCAAGGAAAATAATTTCTGCATCCTTGATAGCCTCTTCCAAATTTGTTGTAAAATGAAGTCTACCTTGTTTAGTATTTCTTTCAAAAAGCAACTCTAAACCGGGTTCAAAAATTGGCACAATGCCATTTCTCATTTTTTCAACCTTCGCCTGATCTATATCAACGCAAGTAACGTGGTTCCCTGTTTCAGCGAAACATGTTCCAGTTACAAGTCCAACATATCCAGTTCCAACTACTGCAATATTCATGTGATTAATTTGAATTTAGTAATGTAATAGAAAATGTATAATTAAACCGGTAGGTTATATTGAGGTATAGTAAATATAGCTATTTTAAAGCTATGTAACACAATATTTACTCCGATTAGTCTTGGAATTCCAAGCAAGTAATAAAGAGTAAATATTGTGCCAAAAAGATATTATATGTTTAACTAACTGATTTAGTAAACTTTAAATCTGTTATCTGTTACTTCTGCTCCGTCCTTTAAAGATTGCATTAATGCAGTTCTAGTTAGATTTTTTACGCTACTGGATTGTACCCTTTTAATATTAGCGATATCCATACCTGCAGCTGCGGCAGTTTTGTTTGTTACTTGTATCATGTAAACGCCGTTTTCACCGCGGATTGGACCAGACTTTTGATTTACATCTAGATTTGACAAAGCAGCAGCTACCTTGGGCTCGTTTCCTAGATTCTGCAAGTTGGTAGAAGCTCCACTAATGCCTGTCAGACTTTCTACAGTTGTTCCATATTGGCTAGCTGCAGTTTGCAAGTCTTTTCCTTGTATAGCGCTTGATATAAGCTCTGCTTTCTTTTCATTCATTACTAAAGAAGCGATTTCAGATTTCATACTTTCTACAGAAGGCATTCCCGCTTTTTGGATGTTAGCAAGCGATGCGATTACATACTTTGAATCATAGTTCTCATAAGTAACTGGATTACTATATCTGTAGATATAAAAGTCAGGAGATAAATCTCCAACTTTAGTACCATCAAAAGCCCATCTGATCATGTCTCTAGAAGCGGGATCTTGGCCCAAAGCAGGAACCATAAAATCATTTCGCTTTAGGTTGGTAGTAGTTTGTATTCTTAAGGAAGCATCGCTAGCAACGAGCGCTTCCAAATCGGCAGCAGTAGAATGTGTATTTACAAATTCCTGCACCTTCTCTCTGGTAGCCTTTTGTGTCTCTTCACTTGGTGTTATAGATCTAGTCAAATATGCTACTCTAACACTTTCTTCCTTGGAAGAAAACTTCTTATCATTGACTTTCAATAAGTGCACACCAAATTGGGTCAACACGGTGTTTACCTCCCCTACTTTAGCCTTATAGAAGGCCATATCGTTGAATTGTTGCACCATTGCTCCTTGGGCAAAGTAACCTAAGTCACCACCTTGATCTGCGTTAGATGCATCTTGACTTACTTGAGCAGCCATGTTGTCAAAGCTTTCCCCATTATCTATAGCCGTCTTGATACTGTCAATTCTTACAAGTGCATTTTGGAATGATGTAGGATCGGCTGGATTGGCTCTAATCAATATATGCTGCGCCTTTACAGAATCAGCAATAACTTTTCTGTCAGATACTTTGGCCAATTTATACGTTGATCCTTCTACATAAGGGCCTACAACAGAACCAATTGGCAAGCTTGCCATTCTATCCTGAATCTCAGGAGATAAAGATGAGCTCTTCACATAGGCATTAGCCATGGTGCCACCAGACTGCGCCACGTAAAGAGAATCATTTGGCGCCGATCTAAAGCCTGCCACCATGTTTTGGAGCTGAGTAAAGTATTTAGAAGAATCCGCTGCAGATGGGAAGATGTCAAAAGCAACGTAGTTGATTTTTCTCGTCTCTTCGTCTGTGATAAAAGCAGCCTTATTATTGTTGAGGTATGCGCTGTAGTCCTCATCGCTGATGGTTACATCCGTATCCGCTATCTTGCTAAACGGAATTTGCACATAGTTAAAATCAAACATAGTGTTAGACTCACTCACAAGCTGCTCTGCCATCCAGTTAGGCGTATATAGACCTTGAGCGACTAGGGCATTATACTTTTGCTGTATTCTGTCCTTTTTTACCTGAGCTACTAGTTCCTCGATGTAAGGTTCGTTGATTTTTTCTCTATCGTTTACGATTTGATCCTTCACTTCAGCAATTCTAGCCATATCTACCTGCTGAGTCTGAGGATTTCTGAAGATCTGTTGTACGATGGGACTCAAGTTACTGCCAAACATCAAATCGTTGATTTCTTCTCTTCCGATGTTCAATCCCAATTTAGACCCCTCATCCTCTAGCAAAGATTGCTCTAAGTAGTAGTTCCAAAGTTGATCTTTTAATCCGTAAGTAGATCCAGTAGCACCTCGGTAAAAAACCTCCTCCGTTCTTCTTACTTTGTTATAATCTATTTCTTTGCCGTTGATGGTACCCAGTGTGTTGGTTGGACGATTGCCAAATGCACCGGTGTTGCTGTTGAACATATCCATCATGATGAATGATGCCAAACCAATACCGATGAACACGATTAGTATCCAAGATCTGCTACGTATACTGCTGATTAAAGCCATTTTATATTGCGTTTTAAATAATTTGCTAAATTCAAAAAATGTGTGC
>CAKZVJ010000187.1 GCA_937923345.1 uncultured Saprospiraceae bacterium | reverse complement strand
CTAATAGTTGGATTCAATTGGGGCATCGTAATTTTCGTATCCATCTTAGCCATTATCTATACTTACTTTTCTTGGAAAAAATGGGAGGTGCAAATTAGTCCTAAAGGATTATTGCTCAGACGTGGATTTATTCGCACTTCGTACTTACTATTAAGATGGGAAAAAATTCAAGGGCTAAGAAGTAGGCAAAGCATTTTTCAACAATACAGATCTTTATCGGACCTACACATTTTCACCGCTGCTGGTGTAGTAAAAATACCTTATCTAAATGCAAAAGTAGTTGATGATCTCAGAGACTACCTCCTCTACTACGTAGAATCCGACGACATGGATTGGATGTGAACGACTGCTGCGCAGCAATTTATGTCCAGCGGACATAAATAAGGAGTGAACCTCAGCCAACTGGCTGAGGCTAGTAAGATCCTCCCATATAGAACAAACAAAATCCAATCTAAAAACATTCTTAGTCCCCGCTGCGCAGCAATTTATGTCCAGCGGACATAAATAGAAAACAGACCTACTGCAAACAAAAAAGACCCAAAGCTAAACGCCTTGAGTCTTCTCAATTAGAATTTAAATTCTATTTAAACGATAGAGTTATCGTATGCGATTTTAATTAAACCAGCAATATTGCTTACGTTTAATTTTCTCATAATATTTTTTCTATGTACACTTACAGTTTGATCACTAATGAACAACTCTTGTGCTATTTCTTTATTACTAAAAGCTTGAGAAATTAATTTTAATATCTCAATCTCTCTTTTGGTAAGGTTGTACTTTTGGATAAATTTATCTTCAAATTTTCCTTTCTCCTTGTCTGCCATAAATGTTTTACCATTGGCACGAGCACCTACTAATTGAACACCTACGCCTATGTAAGTCTTCCCTTTCAGGACTTCGTCGATTGCATTTAGCAATTCGTAAGGATCAGAATTTTTCAAAATGTATCCATCCACTCCTGCCTTAAAAGCCGACTTTACCAATTTGGCTTCATCGTACATTGTCAAGGCTAGAATTTTCATGTCCTCGTAGTTGTCTCGGATAGTATCCAAAACGTCAAGGCCATCTGTTTCAGGCATGTTCAAGTCTAATAGCAAAAGATCAGGATAGGTGCGCTTGAGAATAGGTAATAAATCTCTTCCATTTTCAGCTTCGCCAATTATTTGAAATTCAAATTTATCAGTTCTTCTCAGAATATTTTTAAGACCTTCTGTGAACAATTGGTGGTCATCTGCAATTACGGTTCTTATCACGTGTGCTGAGTTTATGGTTTAATTTAAATACGATACACTTTAAAGATGTATCATATACTCCTTTAATGTATGCAAACTAAGTGCCACAGAATGGATTAACGACTGTATATTTGTCACTAGCCATAATGCAAGCAGTATGCTTTAAAACAAAAACCATGAAACTGAAAATATGGGAGTTGAGGCCAAAGATTGTTAGCCTAAAATGGAGCAATTTACTCCATAGATAATCGGTTTGATATGTTCATGATTTGCAATATGTAAACTACATTTCTGCAATTATGAATCTAATTTAGAATTAATAATTCAAACATGAAAGAATCCCCTTATGCTATTTATACCATATTTTGGGTAAAAAAATATTTATACATTTAATATAATTTGTATATGTTACTTTGTAGCCCCCTAACATCCTTAATGTCAACTTATTTTAAATAACATATTTTTTACAAGTAAAATACATTACAGGCATAAGTAAAAGATAACTGTTTTTTAAATACTTGTACACATAGCAAAAATAAAGATATCTTATACCCTATTTCGGTTATTTTTGCCAAAACCACCCCCCCTTAGTTGTTTCTCATTGATGACCGAATTTAAGTAGCCTTTACAGTTTCAAGGCCAACTTCATTCCTTGATCAATTGCAAATTTTGCATCTAATTCTTTCGCTTCAAATGCACCGCCGATCAGGTGAACAGGCAGCCCTTTTTCTTTCAAAGAATTATATAAATTATTTACCGAAACTTGTCCAGCACAGATGACGATATTATCCACATCGATCACATTGGACTCACCTTCGCGGGTATAATGCAAGCCAGCATCATCGATTTTATCATAGCTCACCTTATTGATTTGCGTAACTTCTTTTTTCTTCATACTCAGTCTATGAATCCAGCCCGTTGTTTTCCCAAGCTTGCCACCCATCTTACCTTTAGATCGCTGCAGCATGTATATTTTTCTTTTTGGCGGATCATCTTGCTCAGGCACCAAACCTCCTTCAGTACTCAGACTTTGATCTATCCCCCACTCTTTGCTAAAGTGATCGATGGTCGGTAACGAATCTGTAGTCAAATACTCCGCTACATCAAAACCGATACCTCCTGCACCGATCAGCGCCACTTTCTTTCCAACCTCTTTTTTATCACGCAGCACTTCGACATAGGACAAGACCTTTGGATGGTCTATTCCTTCGAGTTTAATTTCTCGAGGCGCTACCCCCGTAGACATCACGATCTCATCATAGTTTTTTCCAACCAGATAATCTACATCCACTCTAGTATTCAATTTTAGATCTACCTTGTTCTCTTTGAGTTGATAATTGAAGTACCGAATCGTCTCGTGAAATTCTTCCTTACCAGGTATCTCTTTCGCCATATTAAACTGGCCTCCTATTTCCGATTCTGCTTCGTAGAGCGTAACCTCATGTCCCCGCTGTGCAGCATAAATGGCACATGCGATTCCCGCCGGACCGGCGCCAACCACGGCAATGTTCTTTTTCGTTTGAGCAGGTGTCATTTCATATTCAGTCTCATGACATGCCATAGGATTGACCAGACAGCTCGCGATCTTCTGTTCAAATGCGTGATCAAGGCAAGCTTGATTGCAAGCAATACAGGTGTTGATGGCCATCGGTTTTCCTTGCATCGCCTTCATCACAAAATCAGGATCAGCCAACAGAGGACGCGCCATCGATACCATATTAGCATGCCCCTTAGACAAAATATCTTCTCCTATCTCCGGAGTATTTATTCTATTGGTCGTCACCAGCGGGATACTCACCTCCCCCATCAGTCGCTTAGTTACCCAAGAGAATCCACCCCTAGGCACCATCGTCGCGATGGTCGGTACCCGCGCCTCGTGCCATCCGATACCCGTATTGATTATCGTTGCGCCCGCCGCTTCTATCTCTTTGGCGAGATGCACAACCTCCTCCCAAGTACTACCATCCTCTACGAGATCCAACATCGATAGCCTGTAGATGATGATAAAATTTTTGCCTACCGCCTCACGTACCGCCTTGACAATCTCGATGGGAAACTTGATTCTATTTTCATAACTACCGCCCCACTCGTCGTCCCGCTTATTTGTTTTCTTGACTATAAACTGATTGATCAGATACCCTTCCGAGCCCATCACTTCTACTCCATCATAGCCGGCCTCTTGAGCAAGCGCCGCACACTTAGCAAAATCACTTATTGTATTTCTGATGCCCCGTTGAGTCAGCTTCCAAGGCTTAAACGGGTTGATCGCAGACTTGATCGCAGATGGCGCTACCGTGAATGGGTGGTACCCATATCGACCACTGTGCAGAATTTGCATGCAGATTTTTCCGCCCTCTGCCTTCACTGCATCTGTAATGATTCTATGTTTTTTTACCTCTTTTTGGGAAGTCAATTTGGCCGCGAATGGCCCTACCCAGCCTGCCTTGTTAGGTGCGATACCACCAGTGACCATCAAACCTACTCCACCCTTAGCCCGCATGGCAAAATATTTTGCAAGGCGTTCAAAACCATTTTTTTCTTCTTCTAGTCCAGTGTGCATGGACCCCATCAAGACTCTATTTTTGAGGGTAGTAAATCCTAGATCCAAAGGCGATAATAAATGCGGATAAAATTCTGACATATTTATTTTTTATGAGAAAGCTAAGCTAACAAATAATGTGGGGAAATGCCGTATCCTTGAAAAAAAGGATCGGCACCGCGTCATCCGTTATATTGCGTCTATACCCATTGCCATGGGGTATAGACGCAATGCCACTGCTACCGCTTTTCCTTTCGGGCTCCGCCCGACGAGCTTGGTCGCTTTCAGCGAGTCGCGAATGATATGACGCATACTTTTTCACAGCACCCAGTGATGCAAAAACCAAACTGAAACACGAATGAAAAGTTTTAAGCCCCCTTAAATAAAGTACTTGTTTGGTTAAAGAAATTTTAAGTCGGAAATTTTTCTATAAAAGGGTGTATATTAGATTAATTAGTAAATCAAAAAAACAAAAATCATGAAAAACCTAATCTTCTTTTTCGTATTGCTTTCCTTCGCCGCAAAAGGGCAAGACAACGAAACCACCAACAAGTTCATACTAGGCGGAAGTATCTCTGGATCTTATTTTAATACTCAACAACCAGAACAGGAAATAATGCCTCCCGGTTCTACATCCACATTTACGACAGTTCAAAGTTCTAATAATAACTACAACTTTAGACTTAGTCCTTACTTAGGATTCCAATTGAACAACAGATCTCTCATAGGCATACAGACAGCAGTAGGCTTTAGTGGCTTTACATCCAAATTCAATAACGATGATGATAATACAACCAAATCAAGAAGCTCCCTATTTGGTACAGGATTATTTTATAGATTCTATTTGAATCCGAAAAACAAATTCAAATTATTTATTCAGCCCTCCACAAATGTGAGTGTTGAAAATGCAACCCGTGAGGACTTTGCTCCCGCGCTAGAAGAGCAGAGGACTATTGTATTTGATGCAGGAATTGGACTAGGAGCTACCTATAGAATTGCTGAGAAGTGGAACCTACTTGTCAATATTTGGAATGTCAGATATAACTACAATAACTTTAGATCAGGTGGAGAAGACGAGTCTACCATTCGCACTTTTGTTAGTGCAGGCCTTTCACTGAGGAGTATCTCTTTTGGAGCAGAGTACTTATTCTAAATTGTCTTACTACTAAATAAAAAACTAATGCGCACAATAAAAATAATATTGTCATCAATACTTCTACTAGTCGTTTTAAACCTAGCTGGGCAGTCTATCGAGTCTCCTTCAGAATCAACAAAATCCTTCTTTATTGGAGGAAATATAAACGCTGCTTACAGTGAAGATTTTGGTCCTCAAGGTAATGTAGGCACTTTAAATACTACTTTTGGTACTTTTGATATTAATGCTCCCAGCACTACCAGCACTGCTACATTTGTTTTCAATCCATATGTAGGGATTATAAAAACAGATAAGGTATCCATAGGTATTTCGGCTTTATTCGACCTTGGTAGAGATGTATTCGGAGATGGTAGGACCTCTGGCACTTTCACCAATCCACAGCCTTTCACTGAGACTAGAATAGCCTATGGCTTAGGTGTTTTTTATCGAAGAGATTTATTAACAAAAGAACGTTTTACCCTCTTTGCACAATTTGCGTCTCAATATACACGACGGCTATTGAGATCACTTCCAGAAAATCAATCCCCTATTCTGATCCGTACAAACGATATCATCGATTTATCCGCGGAGCTCGGTGGTAAATTCGCTATCAATCCACATTGGAATCTAATTGCTTCGATAGCAAGTGCTAATTTTAATACTGAATTGGATATCAATAAAGAATTTGATTTTAGATCATACCACAATAGTATTCAGTTTGGCTCTATCCTATCCAATTTCAGATTTGGTATAGAGCGTTCTTTTGGACGCCGCCATAAGGAGTAAAACAACTGACTAGTAGTATCAAATTAAAAATTAAATACAAGATTTATGTTTGAGTCGGCCAAAACTTACTAAGGCTTCTTGAATATCAAAACAATTTAGGGATGTTCAGAAGTATTTTAGGGATGTTCAGAAATATCATATTTCGTTGAGATAAAACATTCTACATCTTAAGATCTCTAAATGATCACACCATTTTTAATTCTATTGCTATAAAAACGGGGTGATTCTTTGACTCAATTTGTCATGATTTTTAAAAGAAAATCACGCCAAATTGGTTCTTG
>CAKZVJ010000186.1 GCA_937923345.1 uncultured Saprospiraceae bacterium | reverse complement strand
ACTAAAATACCACCTACTGAAGTAGGTGGGTTACGCGTTCGGACGACTGGAAGTCGTCTACTCAATATTACTCAAGCATAAAATTATCGTCACTTTTATCTGACTCTTTTCTATGATGTTCCAAATACTCTTGTACCATTTCATCAGTTATATTCCCGGAACTCCAGGCTCCATATCCTGTAGCCCATAATCGTTGTCCCCAATATCTCTTTTTCAAAGACGGGTATTCTTTCTGCAATAAGCGTGAACTTCGCCCCTTTAGTTGCTTTACTATATTACTAATTGAATGTTTTGGAGCATACTCTATATGAAGGTGTATATGATCCTTACTTACTACTCCTTTCAGTATCTCTATTTCTAGCGTCCTGCAATCTCGTCTTACTATTTCTCGAACTCGTTTTTGTAAGTCCCCCTTAAGCACCTTATATCGGTACTTTGTAACCCATACTATATGCACTGTTAACCGGGTAGTTGTGTGCGAGCCTCGCCTATTTATCCCCATTTCCCTTTTTTATGCTAATTTAGCATAATTGAATTTGCCAGACTTGAAGTCGGGGGTTTTAAAGCTTTTTTGAGACCAAAAAAGCATTCTATAAGATGGCTTACCTTTTATTTTGAATTTTTAAGTCCACTTTTCCATATTTATCATTGCTTTTGGATAATCTGCTCCTAACTTAAATTGTAATTTCTTTTGGTCCTCGAAGGATAGCTTATCTGGCCGATGTACTCTGTTAACGGGTACAGCGTCTAACTCAGGTAACCATAGTTTAACGTATTCACCCTTGGGATCATACTTAGATGCTTGAGCGAGTATATTGAAATACCTATTTTCTCTGGGGTCTGAGCCTACACCAGCGATGTAGTTCCAATTTCCCCAATTGCTACAAACATCATAGTCAATAAGGATGGACTCGAAATACTCTGCGCCTAGTTTCCAATTGATATGTAGATCATTGACCAAAAAGGAGGCTACCACTTGCCTGCCCCGATTAGACATAAATCCGGTAAGTGCCAATTCTCTCATATTGGCATCTATTAAAGGTACGCCAGTCTTTCCTTTTATCCATAGATCTAAAAGACGCATATCTTCTATTTGGCTCTTTTCTAGCTGCCCTTTAATACCACCTTTCTTAAAGATTTTGTTTTTATGCTTTTTGGCCATAAGGCGAAAGAAATCCCTCCACAGAAGCTCAAAGTATAACCAGTATGTACTCTTATTACTTCCAAATTCTACTTCGTATTTTTTGATTGTTTGATATATTCTTTTTGGAGATATGCAACCTTGCGCTAACCAGGGCGAAAACTTGGAAGAATAGTCTCCTCCAATCATTCCATTTCTAGTTTGTTTGTATCGATCTATATGCCTTGAATCAAAGGTATAGTAATTGAGTCTTTTTAAAGCTGCCGATTCGCCTCCAAAAAATTGAAGCACTGAGCGATCATCTTGAACTATATCATTATGACCAAAATCGGATAAAGTGGGCACTTTGCCTATCTCTATTTCTGTTGTTATCGGTAGGAACGGCTCTATTGGCGCATCAAAAGGATCTCTAATAGAGACCATTTTCTCTACCTCTTTTCTAAACTGCGTAAATACATCTGGCGTGTGCGTAATTGGGAAAGGCAGATCTTGAGTGTTGTATAGCATCTTCCCCCTAGCATAACGGATTTCTTGACCAATAGACCAAAGCTTTTCTTCTAGTTTATCTTGTACATCTAGCTCTTCTTGAGTTCTTTCCCGATTGCAGTATACCCAAGTAGTTTTTGTCGTATTAGCCAATTCATAAATTTCTTCTTCTGGCTTACCTACTCTAATGATAAGATCTGAATTGAGCTTTTTTAAATTGGCTTTGAGATCAATAATACTTTCAATAATGAATTGACACCTGTACTTATCTGTTTTTGGGAACCCATGTGGAGTTCGACCTGTAAAGATTCTGGAATCGAAGACATAAACTGGAATAACTTCCTCAGAATGAAGTAATGCTTGAGTAAGTGCTTCATTATCATGTAAACGTAAATCTTGACGAAACCAAACAATAACTCTCTTTGCCTTCATATTGAATATATTTTGGTACAAAAATACAACATAAAGCAGCATATTTAGTTTGTAATTCGATATTATAGTTCAATAATGTGTCCACTCTGGAAAGTAGTGCATTGCAGAATAAGTACTTTACTAGATTAAATTTTATATCCTTAAAATATGCGACGACATGATGGCGTACCTGAGCATCAAGGGAATGAGAAAATGGAAAAGATCGCCAAATGAGCCAATTTATAGTTTCGTGACTTTCTAGAGCGGACTTAATAAATAATTGTAATGGAAAAACAAATCATTTTAAAAGAGCTGAGATACGCATTTGCTAGAAGCGCAGGTAGTGGTGGTCAGCACGTAAACAAAGTGGAAACTAAAGTACAACTTAGTTTTGATGTACACGCATCCTTAGGATTGTCAGCGAAAGAAAAAGCAATGATTATGGATAGGCTGCAGAATAGAATTACCAGTAAAGGGGTATTAAATGTGGCATCAAGTAGATCTAGAAGTCAGATGAAAAACAAAAAAAAGGCTACTAATCGATTTTTTGATATCATTGTCGATGCTTTGATTCCTGAAAAAACGCGTAAGAAAAGTAAACCTACAGCTAGCATGATTGATAAGCGGCTAAAAAGCAAAAAACAGTTGTCAGAGAAAAAAAATCAAAGAAAAAAGGTCGAATTGCCCAAGCAGTTTGACCTTTTTTCTTTTAAATGTGTTTCCTTTGTATAATAAACTGAAACGAAGGAAATGAAAATACTTAATTCATTTTTTGTCCTAATATTCGGTGTCGTGTTGTTGGTCAATTGCAGCCACAGTGATAATCCAGAAAGACAAAAAGCATTTGACGAGATGATGGAGGTGCATGATGAAGTTATGCCAGAGATATCTACTATAAACAAGTTATCTAGGCAGATAAAAAAGAAAATTAGTGCCACTGCGAACCAAGATTCTTTGATCATGATGAAGGCAACCTTAACAAGATTAGAAGAAGCAGAGGAGGGAATGATGGACTGGATGCATGAGTTGGATGTCCCAGGAAAAAAAGTGGAAGATGCAAAAGCCATAGCTTATATGCAAAAGGAGAAGGACAAAATTAGTATTGTTAGTCAGAAAATGAAAAAAGCAATTCAATCAGGCAAATCTTTACTGGGAGAAAAATAAACTATGCGATTATTATCGTTATTCATTTTTGTAGTTATGTTAGCAGCATGTGGGGAGTCTTCAAAAGGAGGAAAGCTGCCCATATTGGGCAACAAGGATATTGTGAATGGAGATACTATTTACCATACTGTGCCTAATTTTTCTTTTACTAATCAATACGGTGAGACAGTAACCAATAAAACCTTTGCTGACAAGGCCTACATAGTGGATTACTTTTTTACTTCTTGCCCAACTATATGCCCAAAAGTAAAACAGCAGCAATTAAGGCTGTACGACAAATATAAAAACCATCCAAAACTTTCATTTTTATCTGTCAGCATTGATACCAAATATGACACAGTAGAAAGGCTAGCAAATTTTTCCAAACGACTAGAAATAGAGAAAGGTAATTGGCACTTTGTCACTGGGGATAAGGACGAAATATACGAAAACGCAAATGGCTTCTTTCACGTAGCTATAGAGAATGAGGACGCACCAGGAGGCTATGATCATGATGGAAAGCTTGTATTGATTGATAAAGAAGGCCACATCAGGGGTTTCTGTGATGGCCTATTTAAAGATCAAGTAGATCGATTTTTTTACGATATAGAAAATCTCTTAGATGAATTCTAAAACATACTTATCGTTTGTATTTTTTGTAGCTATACTGCTGTGTAGCATATTGTCCTGTGAAGAGCCACCCAAAAAGGTTGCTCTATCTACTGGACCCCTTCCCATACTTGGAGAGAAGGAAGAAATTGATGGGGTGATGAATTATCATAGCGTTGCGCCTTTCAAATTTGTCAATCAGTATGGTGACACCATTACTGAAAAAACCTTTGCGGATAAAGCCTACGTAGTGGATTATTTTTTTACTTCTTGTCCTACCATTTGTCCCAAGGTAAAAGAACAGGAACTATTGATCTACGATACTTTCAAAGACAATAATAACTTAAGCTTATTGTCCGTCAGTATTGACCCAAAGTATGATAAGGTAGAGCGCCTCAAATGGTATGCTGATAAATTAGAAGTTGAGAAAGGAAACTGGCACTTTGTGACGGGTGATAAAGACTTTATTTACGATATCGCGGATGATTTCTTTCATATTGCTATTGAAGACCAAGATGTGCCAGGAGGTTTTGATCACGATGGGAGACTGGTTTTGGTAGATAAGAACAAGCATATTCGATCCTTTTGCAACGGACTAGATGAGAAGGATGTCGAAAGATTTATTGGGGATATCAAAAACTTACTCAGTGAAAAATAGCATTTACGTATTTTTACTTGGTCTGGTATTTTGCTTGTCCTGTCAAACGCAAGAATTTGAGCAGGGTAGAGAACTATATTTATTTTATTGCAGTAGTTGTCACTTGGAGTCTGGGCAAGGGCTTCGCTCTTTATATCCCCCTCTTGCAGAATCTGACTATTTAGCTAAGTATAACGAAACAGTTCCATGTATCATCAGGAAAGGTATGGAGGGGAAGATTATTGTCAATGGCAAGGACTATAACGCACCTATGGCTGCCATGCCTAAGATAACTGCTTTTGAAATAACGAACATCATGAATTTTATTAATAAAAGCTGGGGAAATGACTTGCCTTATGTAAAATTTGTAGATGTAAAAAATAAACTGGAGGAGTGTAAGTAGCTCAATTGGGGTCAACTATTTCTTCATCATTTCTTAGATCAGTATTTGGAATCACTACCAAAAGCATCCCAAATATCATAAAAATAAGGTAGGTGACAAAGGCTCCCAAACGACTGTAGTCTTCTAAGGCTGAAAAAATAGCGAATCTTACTCCTATAATACTGAGTACAACAGCCAAAGTACCTGTAAAAAATAATGTAAAACCGATTAAAGTTAATATGCCTTTATTTTTCATTCTGAAATTTCCTATATAGACAACAAACTTACGGCAGAATGTTCAAAAAAAGATGAGATTCAATAAGAAGATGATCATTATTCTATGATTGTGTCTTACCATTGTATGTTTTTAAATTAGCTTCCTGTTTAAATATAACTATTTTACAGGTATTATCTATATTTGAGGAAATAATCAAGGACTTTATGCTCCATTTAGTGGAATGCCCAAGAGATGCCATGCAAGGAATGAAAGAATTCATTTCTACGCAAAAAAAGGTCAAGTATATCAATAGTCTTTTGAAAGTAGGGTTTCAAACCTTAGACTTTGGCAGTTTTGTTTCCCCTAAAGCCATCCCTCAAATGGCCGATACAGCCGAAGTACTTAGCCAACTTGATTTGGAAAACACCGAAACAAAACTTCTAGCCATTGTGGCCAACATGCGTGGTGCCAAAGATGCAGCACAGTATAAAGAAATAAAATATTTAGGATATCCATTTTCAATTAGTGAGACTTTTCAGTTGAGAAATACCAATGCAACGATAGAGGAGTCTCTAGAGCGAGTCAAAAGTATACAAGATCTATGTCTTATGCATAATAAAGAAATGGTAGTGTATATCTCCATGGGCTTCGGTAATCCTTATGGCGATGACTGGAATGTAGACATCGTTCAAAAATGGGTAAGTGAATTAGCAAAATTGGATATTAAGATATTCTCTTTATCTGATACTATTGGTGTGAGTACATCAGATAGTATTTCCTACTTATTCTCAAACCTTATTCCTGCTTATCCTGAACTTAGTTTTGGAGCACACCTGCATACACAACCCCAAAGCTGGAAAGAAAAGGTTGAGTCTGCTTATCAGTCAGGGTGTAGAAGGTTTGATGGAGCCATCAAGGGCTACGGAGGATGTCCTATGGCAAAAGACGACCTTACTGGTAACATGCCAACCGAGCATATGGTAAACTACTTTGATGAATTGCAAGTTCTTGAAAATTTTGATCATCAAGCTTTTTCCAAAAGTATGTATCTGTCCACCGACACTTTTCCAGTAGCCCACTAAAATTTACATATGCTGAACCTACAATTTATAGATTTTGCTACTCCAGCTTTCGATCAAGCCTTAGCATTAAGAGATGAGATTTTGAGAAAACCACTAAATTTGGCTTTCGAGACACTTGAGGTCGAAAAAGAATGGAATAGCTATCATCTTGCTTGCTTTGACACACAAAATCAAATGGTAGGATGCCTAACCCTCAAACCTTTAAAAGAGGGTGAAATCAAAATGAGACAAGTTGCAGTCAGAAAAACTCGTCAAAAAGCTGGAATTGGTACTGCCTTAGTTAATGAATGTGAACGATTTTGTTCTACACATGGGTTTGCAAAAATTGTATTGCATGCTCGAAAAGAAGCAGTTCCATTTTATAGAAAACTAGGGTATAAGACACAGGGTAAACAGTTTGAAGAAGTAGGAATACCGCACTCCAAAATGTATAAGAACCTCTAAGTTATGCTTACTTTGGTTAGGACAAATAAGGATAATCCTGATTTTCATCAATTAGTAACAGCGCTAGACGCTGATTTAGCTATCACTGATGGAGAAGATCACACCTTTTATAACCAATTCAATGGTATTGAGAACATCAAATATGTTGTCTTAGGCTATATTGATAGGCAAGCTATAGCTTGTGGAGCTATTAAGAAATACAGTCCGACTCAGATGGAGGTAAAGCGAATGTATGTAAATCCCGATCATCGAGGAAAGGCGTATGCAGGTATAATATTAAATGAGTTGGAGGCTTGGTCTGCTGATTTAGGGTATTCATATTGTATCTTAGAAACAGGGATAAATCAGACTCCCGCCATTAAGCTATATCTGAAAGCTGGTTATGAGCGCACTGAAAATTACGGTCAATACATTGGTATAGCCAACAGTTTATGCTTTAGAAAAGGGGTCAGAGGTTAGCTCAGGATTGCTTTGCCTATACGTTCCAAATGATCTAGTAGGGCTACAAAATGCTTTTCTTCAGTGAGGGGATTCATGACACTACATCTCAAATATTTTTGACCATCTACCACTACCGAAACGATGTAGAACAGGCCTTCTTCGATAAGTTGAGTTCGTATCCGATCAGTAATATCATTTAGATTATCGGTCTCCTTAGCTATATACCTAAAGTTGACAATATTAGCTTGCGGCTTAATCAACAATTCAAAACTAGTCCTTTCATTTATAAGTCTAGCTAACAACCTTGCAGAATCAAATAGATGTTCGTTGTTCTTTGCAAATGTATTCTTTCCATGTGCCTTTAGAATACTATATACCTTAAGGCACATCATATTCTTGGTACATTCAAAAGTTCGCTTTCCGGAATTATACCATTCGGTACTATCTGAAGATTCCCATAAGTACTCAGCTTTTTGTGCAAAGGTTTTAAAGCTATCTAATGCATTACGATATAAAACACTAGTCACTAGTGATGGGGTCAGCATCATTTTGTGATAGTCGATAGTAATAGAATCACTTCGTTCTATACCAGCCACATAGTGCTTATACTTATCAGACATGGCTATGCCTCCGCCATGGGCACCGTCTACATGAAACCACAAATTCTCCTTACTAGCAAACTCTGCAATAGCGCTCAAGTCATCAAAAGAACCTGTCGATGTAGTACATGAACAGCCTACAATCGCAAAAACAGTCAGACCATTTGCTTTTGCCTTTGCTAAATATTCTGGAAGTAAGTCGGTTCTCATACGATACTGATTATCGGTAGGGATTTTGATAATACCTTGATCACCGAGACCCATTATTCTTGCCGCTCTATCTATGCAATAGTGTGCCGCTTCAGATACCATCAAGGCAAGCTTTTCATTACTTCCTTCTGTCCACACATTGGTGGGTGCTTTAACCTTTCGTGCAGTCAATAAGGCAGTAAGATTAGCTAAAGTACCTCCAGAGGTGAAAATGCCACCGGCTTCAGCTGGATATCCTATTTGTTGATTCATAAAATCAATCAATACTTTCTCAATAGCATTTGCCGCCAATCCCATCTCATATACTCCTACGCCATTATTAAGTATATCTGACATCATACCTGCTATGCTTGTCACGGGTGCTACTGCAGCTACCTGATGTCCAATGTAGCGAGGATTATGAAGCTTAATAGAACGATCTAAAACATGTCTATACGTATCTAAAAGCGGTTCTTGTATATCAAAATCTGCCTGCCAATAAGCCAATTGTTCTGCTGGTGATATAAACGGAATAGTCTCTTGTGCAGTATCGCTTTGGGCTTGCGCTAGATAATCTGCCAACATATCTACCATCTGGTGTCCCATATCCCTAAATTCATCAGCAGAAAATATGTTTATTTTTTCAAAGTCATTAGTAGATTTTTCAACCATAATATTAAATCTTTGGAATAGGTATACTTATTTATTCAGGGGTAGATAAGCGATGGCTTTTATTTCTATTAGTAAATTGGGATGGGGGAGCTGATGTACCGCCACGGTAGTTCTCGTGGGCCCAGTATGATCAAAGAAAGTACCGTATACCTCATTATATCCCTTGAAGTCTTTCATGTCGACCAAAAAAGTATTCATATCTATGAGATGAGACTTATCTGCTCCTAAGCTGCTGATGAGCGCTATTATATTTTCAATGACGGCCTTTGTTTGGGCTTTGATATCTAGATGCCAATTTCCATCTGCATCTTGCTCGGCGCCTACATGGGTGTTATCCGCACGACGTGAACTAGTTCCAGAGACATATATAAAATCTCCCACACGTTTTACATGTGGGTAATGACCAAGAGGCTGTGCTTTATCTTTTATAACCATTTTAAGTTGTTTCGAGTGCGTATAATACTGGCTTACTGGGAGTGGCATCCAAATGAAAAGGGGCAATTTGCAGATTCAGTAAATAGAGACCATCCTTGATTTCATTTGGTACATAAATCAGCTCTGTAATAGTGCAATTTTTGCGGGATGTATCGAGTAGCAAGCCATCTTGATCCAAACCCCAAAATATATGGTGGGAGGCTAATATCCCGTCGTCAACCTCTCTATCTACCGAGGGTGTATCAATCAAAAGATGTTGTACGCCTTGCTCTACCAAAAACTTCATGGCCTCATCAGCTA
>CAKZVJ010000185.1 GCA_937923345.1 uncultured Saprospiraceae bacterium | reverse complement strand
TTTTATTAAATATCTCCTCTCCAGCCTTGGCCAGATCTTTTGTGCCTTCTCTGAATCCCGTTAGCAATAAAGCTACTACAGCGCTCAAAATCAAGACAAATGTTATCGTATATTTAGTAGTATGCATTACTATTAATTTTTAAATGTTTAGTGTTCTGAAACGGACAATTGTGGTTCTGCTTCCATCGCCGTATCAGGCTTGGCTTTTACACGCGCCAATCTTCTCGCTACGTTTGCTTCTAGTACGTAGTAGTCGATTAGTGGTGCGAATACGTTCATGAACAATATCGCTAGCATCCATCCTTCTGGATAAGCAGGGTTCAATACACGAATTACCATACCTACGATACCGATTAAAAATCCATATATCCATTTTCCTATTTCTGTACGTGCAGCCGTTACTGGATCTGTAGCCATGAATGCCATCGCAAAGAAAAAAGAACCCATATAAAAATGATACAGCCAGTGTACTTCCATAAAAGGATTAGCACCCCATGCGTTGATTAGCATACCACCTACTGCAGCTCCTAATACCATAGACAACATGATTCTCCAAGAGGCAATCTTAGTGATGATCAAAAGCAAAGCACCTGCAAGGATGAATAACTTAGGCATTTCGCCGATAGAGCCCGGGATAGCTCCCCACCACATTTGAGCAGGACTATACACTTCAGTCACGGCTTCCCAGCCCCCTTTGGCAGCTAAACCTAGCGGTGTAGCACCTGTATATCCATCTGCGACGGCCATGCCACCTTCTCCAAAGGTCGACCAGCCGAAGCTACTAAAGACCCAATCGAAGACCCCATGTATCATTCCATATGAAGCACCCATGTATTCTGTACCTTCTTTTATGATACCAGATACCCACACTTCATCTCCTGATATATAGGTAGGATAGGCAAAGAAGATAAATACACGAGATAGCAAGGCTATATTCATAATGTTCATCCCTGTTCCTCCAAATGCTTCCTTACCAACGATAACTGCGAAGATGATAGATAATGCTAAAATCCATAAAGGCAAATCTGGTGGCATAATCAAAGGGATCAATGCACCTGACACAAGATAACCCTCTTCTATAGGATGCCCCTTCTTAGCTGCATAGATAAATTCTATCCCAAGACCTACTACATTAGAGACTATGAAAAGCGGTAACAATTTCATAAGACCATAGGTGATCTTCAAGTGAAATCCTGACAAGAAGCTTTCATGCATCCCTAGCGCAGAAAAGTGTTGGTGGCCAATATTATAGGTACCAAATAAATATGCTAATTGCAATGCGATAACCACCATAAACATGGTACGCTTCAGGTCCATCCCATCCTTGATGTGTGTTCCTGATTTAGTTACCGTGTTAGGTGCATAAGCAAACGTGAAAAAACCATCAAACAAAGTATGTAGGAATGGTGATTTCTTCTTGTCTGGTTCTATTTTATGTAAAAATTGGAGTAAGCCCATTTTTATATTTGTTTTCTTTTATTATTCTTGATCCATCATTGTCGTCAACCCATCACGCAGTATTTGCTGAACTGGCTGCTTAGAAGTACATACAAACTCACAGAGCGCGACGTCTTCTTCGACTATTTCATATATACCTAATCCCTCCATTCTCTCTAGATCATTGACTAAGATCGACTTCATGAGATGTTGAGGATAAATATCCATTGGCATTACCTGCTCATATTGACCAGATACTACGAATG
Organism: uncultured Saprospiraceae bacterium; assembly: GCA_937923345.1. Taxonomy (GTDB): domain Bacteria; phylum Bacteroidota; class Bacteroidia; order Chitinophagales; family Saprospiraceae; genus JALZVN01. The sequence goes on along the minus strand of CAKZVJ010000185.1, from coordinate 1,421 downwards.
CTCTACCCTCACCGTGCGTGTTGGTATTGGCAACATATCCTCCAGCTCCGATTACGTTACTTAAGAAGGTTGGTGATATACTCGGTCTTGGCGACTGAGGTACCAACCATCCAAACATTTCGTATTCATCTCCCTCGGCAATTACAGAAACTTGGTCATCAAAGAAATTCAAAAATTGCTCTTTAGACTTTTGCTTACCAGATAATACATCCCCGCTGATAAACCGCACGTGATCGTGCTTAAGATTATTATTGATTAGGTCACCCATATTAGCTCCTAAGTAGGTAGCCACATACTTTGGTTGATTGAGCTCTGCACCAGTTATAGCCACTACTCTTTCGGCATCATAAATACCCTCTATGAACATAGATCCTATCGTCGCCACATCCTGCACACCCAATGTCCACACTTTTTCACCAGCGTTGATCGCATCTATATGGTGTATTTGCACTCCTACGTTGCCAGCAGGGTGCTGACCATGTATCCAGTGTTTTTCTACTCCTGTAGCTTCTGCATACACAGGAGACACATCATCATCCTTTGCATTAAGCCCCAGGTGTACCTTACCTGTTGTCAATTTATTCAGAACATCTAGCCCGGCTTGAAACTCCTTACCTCTTCCCGCTATGATGATATCCAAGTCTGGTGCAAGCGGTGCGCTATCAAACGCAGATACAAATATTGCTTTCGGCATCGCCTCAGGGTCTGCCACTACATTATAAGGTCTCTGACGGATATGCGGCCATCCGCCGTTTTCCATCAAGTACTCCACGAGCTCTTTTCTACTTGCATTATCCAAGTCAAACTCAGGAAGTGCACGATGAGTTATTTCCTTATCTCCTAAGATGACGATCTCTGCTATCGATCTTTTAGCCCCTCTGTTGACAGCGATTACTTCGCCACTTACGGGAGCGCAATATTTCACCTCAGGTCTCTTCTTATCATAGAAGATGACATCTCCTGCTTTCACCTCATCGCCTACTTCGACCTCCACCTTTGGTATTGGGGACATGCCTATGAAATTCTTTGGTTGGATCGCGAAGGTGGACACAGATACATTGTCATCTACGTTGTAGTCTGCAGAACCCTCGAGCTTGATGTCAAAACCTTTTTTGAGATAAATGATTTTTTGACCCGCTGCAGGCCCCTCTACTTTCGCACCAAATAATTCTTGCCCAGAAGGTAGGATAGAAAAATTGTTTTTCTTCGTGTCTACACCTAGTTCACGAGCCTCCATTCTCACAAAGCTCTCAGATATCATGTATACCGCTCCTAGTATAAGAATCGCTACGATGAGTATTAAAGCATAAGGAAGAAGGTCCGCAGCACTAGAAAGAAAAATGGTTTGTGCGCTGAGACTTGTACTCAAGAAAAAGAGAGGTAAAACAGCACCGATTTTGGCTATTTTTCTTTTCAAAATG
>CAKZVJ010000184.1 GCA_937923345.1 uncultured Saprospiraceae bacterium | reverse complement strand
GTTGACACCCTTTATACCGTACTTATTAAAAATGGTAAAGTCCGAAGAATTGGGCATCAGTTTGTAGACTTCAAAAGACATCGAATTGGCCACCGGTTTTTGATACGCCTCGGCGACTTGATTGACTAACCAATAATTATTTTCTGACCACTCGAAAGCAATGCCCGGACCCTCGTTGCCGCGTGCTTCGTAGTTGAGCAAGACCGCATAATCTTTCGGACCATTATTTTCCATATGGTATCGTGCACCCAAGAGCCCTCGCTCTTCTCCATCGGTAATGAGTAACAATAAATTGTGTGTACGCTTTTGTGCTTTGAGCAAACGAACGGTCTCTATCATACTCGCGATAGCATATCCATCATCTCCTGCGCCTGGCCCTTCGACGACACTATCATAGTGCCCACACAATACTACCGTCTTGTTTGAGGTGCCATCGCCTGGAAGCAGAGCGATTATATTTTCTACTTGTGCCATTCTTTTGTAGCTCCGACTCCACGTGACGGAGGTATACCCACTTTCTGTTTTGACCTCTAAGCCAATGGCAGTGAGTTCACGCACTATTTTATCTCTTACCTTTTCAAGTTGTAGGCTACCGATGGGATGAGGCGTATCTCCCCAGTCCTCCAGAATGCTCATTACGCGTTCCGCAGAAAAATCAGAAGCGTTCTGTGGTTTTACTTTATTTGGTCTGTCAAGCAAAAAACTTGCTATTGTGGCTAGCGTAAGAATGGCTATAATAAAGATTGACCTGAGCATGTTCTTGATTTTTTGACTTCGTCAAATTACAAAACAATAAGAACATTATAGATGGACTAATCCCTTAGATGGACCAAATATTTATTTTAATCCTGCATAGACAACACTTTGCTTATTGCATTGCTTATATTGAGCTACAAAATAAACAAAACGATGCTGGTAAAAACGTATGGGTCGGCCCTACAAGGAGTCGATGCTCAAACCATCACCATAGAAGTCAACGCAGGAGGCGAAGTGAAATTGGGAAGCCCAAACAAACATATGGTAGGGTTACCTGACTCTGCCGTCAGGGAAGGATTTCACAGAATAGAAGCTGCCATAAAAAACATTGGCTACAAATTACCCTACGTAAAGATAGTGGTCAACCTAGCCCCAGCGGACATCCGCAAAGAAGGATCTTTTTATGATCTACCCATAGCGATGGGCATGTTATATGCTACCAAGATGTTGACTGAAGGAAAACTCGAAGACTACTATATGATGGGTGAGCTATCCCTCGATGGTACCCTCCGCCCGATCAAAGGCGCCCTTCCCATTGCCATCCAAGTGCGAAAAGAAGGGTATAAGAATCTTATCGTCCCTTATGAAAATGCCAGAGAAGCAGCCATCGTAAATGACCTGAATGTATTTGGGATAAAAAACTTAAGTGAAGCGATCGACATCGTAGAAGGGACTTCCAAACTAGCCCCAACATTTGTAGAGACCAGAGATGAATTTCAACACAACCAGAGAAAATACGAAGCAGATTTTTCTGATGTAAAAGGACAAGAGAATATAAAACGCTCTCTAGAGATAGCAGCATCTGGTGGCCACAACGTGATCTTGATAGGCCCTCCAGGTGCGGGTAAAACCATGCTGGCCAGAAGACTTCCTTCTATCTTGCCACATCTGTCACTGCACGAAGCGCTGGAGACGACCAAGATCCATTCGGTCGCAGGAAAGTTACCAACCAGTTCTTCACTCATCGCGCATCGACCATTTCGCTCGCCTCACCACACCGTGAGTGATGTAGCTTTAGTAGGCGGCGGCTCTAACCCGATGCCTGGAGAAATTTCTTTAGCACACAACGGCGTTTTATTTTTAGACGAGTTACCAGAATTCAAACGTACCGTTTTGGAAGTGCTGCGTCAACCCTTAGAGGAAAGACGCGTAACGATATCTAGAGCAAAAATTTCGGTGGACTACCCTGCCAGTTTTATGTTAGTCGCGTCCATGAATCCATGCCCCTGTGGATACTACAACCATCCAGAGAAAGATTGTGTCTGCTCCCCTGTTCAGGTTAAAAGATACCTGAGTAAAATCTCAGGTCCACTACTAGATCGTATAGATCTGCACGTAGAGGTAACACCCGTATCTTATGATGAGCTCACTACATTTAATGTCAAGTCAGAACCCAGTGAAGTCATCGTACAGCGCGTCATCAAAGCCAGAAAAATTCAAGAAGAAAGATTTAAAGAATACGACAACATCCACTCCAACGCGATGATGCCAAGCAGCATGGTTAAAGATATGTGCCAGATAGATCAAGTCGGTAACAATCTACTCAAAACCGCCATGCAAAAACTCCAACTCTCCGCAAGAGCCTATGATCGTATTCTGAAAGTAGCGCGTACCATCGCGGATCTAGCGGCGAGTGAGGATATCAAGATGGAACACTTAGCAGAAGCGATTCAGTTTAGAAGTCTAGATCGACAAGGATGGGCGGGGTGAGATTAATTATAAATGGTGAATTATGAGTCCACTCCGGAAGGTAGCGGATTGCAAAAAATGAACTATTTTGGATGAGATTTTTTATTCTCGAAATTCAGTGATGCCTGAGCATCAGTGGATTGAGAAAATGAAAAATATCGCCAAAAGAGTCATTTTG
>CAKZVJ010000183.1 GCA_937923345.1 uncultured Saprospiraceae bacterium | reverse complement strand
TGCTGGATCAAATTCTTTTGATGCTGGAATTCATACTCAAGAGTTTCCTCTTGCCGACATTAGTACTGGAGTTTATTTTTTAACTATGCGCAGTGGATCTCAAGAAATCAGTGCTTCGTTCTTTGTTAGCAATTAATTATTGGCACTAATCTTTGAGTTCGATTCGAAAACTCACAAAACAATAAAAAAACTATTTTTTTTTACCATCCGCTAGTCTTTTAGTATAGAGATATTCAGAAATCATGTAAGTCTTTGAGAAGCATAATTTTGCAGGTGGTTCTCTATAAATAATTGCTTCGTTCTTCATGAAATTGCTGTAAAAACAGGATAATTCTAGCTTTCAAATTGTCACGATTTCTCAGATAAAAATCCCGCCAATTTGGATTTTGCCCTATTTTTTGCTTGGGGCAGACACCCCCAAGCTATTAACATATCGCCTTCCGAGAAAATCGGAACAGGTTCTCTGAGGCGAGCCCCGCTTACTCCTGAATATGCCTAATGTAGACTCAACTTTATATTAATGGACTAGCGCTGTGCAGTAGTGAGGCCATAGGCCGAAGACCCAATGACCTTTTTCAGGTCATGCAGGGCCGATCGGAATCGAGAGCTACGGAACCTAGCGACCCTTCGTATCCCGTCTTCAACGGGGTGCTAAGGGTAGGCCCCAAAATCAAAAAAGTCAAATAAAAAAGAGCACTCTCTACAATTGAGAAGTGCTCTTTAATCCTAAACTATCCAATATTTAGGGTATGTCTATTCCAAGATTATCATCTTGCGTGTTGCGGTATACTTGTCAGAATCAAATCTGTAGTAGAATGTTCCGTTGGATTTTAACTGGTCTTTTGTCAAGGTCACTTCATTGTGTCCTCGTTCAAATTGATCCGTGATTTTCAAGATTTCTTTTCCTGTAATATCGTAAATCAAAATGGACGCACTTCCAGCTTCTGGTAAATTGAAACCAATCTTCGTTTCGTTATTGAAAGGGTTCGGAGTATTTTGGAACAATTCAAATTTGCTAGTCGCTGCAACAAGATCTACATTGTTATTGAAGCTTAATTGAATAGAGCCATTTACTCCATTGCTTCGATATGCTTCAGCCTTGGTGTATAGATCAGAAAGAGACAAAGCACTTGCTAAATGGGTATCTACCTTAGCTTTGAAGTAAATTGAGAATAAGACATCATTATTCTGAGCAGAAATTTCTTTGCCCATCTCCGTAAATGAAGTAGTAAGTATCCCTTGCTCCAACATGTTCAAGCCGAAGTTTCCTTCATCTACATTAAGTACGCCGCTCGCTATAGAGCTGAACTCTAATGCCCGCTGATCGAACTGAAGTGTAAATTGATACCCAGTAACCGATTTGAAATCTTGCGCTTTGAAATCTACTTTATACAAATTACCTGCCTGGACTTGTGCATCTGCTAGATCAAAAACTAAAGGTGTAGCACTTCTCTCCGACAAGTCATGCAGGGCATCTCGTTTGGCATTTCCGTCTATGTCCCCAATTTTTACTGCAATGAAATCTTCGTCCATCCTATCAGTAGTCCCTAAATCCACAAAGATGCTTTGCGGATAATTTTCACTCAGTGGTGCTTGAGGGTTTTGGAACACGTAGTCCGCATCAACAAACTTCCAAGAAGTATTATTTGAAAAGTCCGAAATCGCAAAGAGCACCAATTGTCTCAACTCTAGCATATCAAAAATATTGACGACCTTATCATCATTGACATCAGCCGCAATGAGCTGGTAGGGTGATTCTAATTCTCTAATCTGTAAGATGTGCTGCGCCATAAATACCAAATCAAGCGTAGAAATTCCTAATGTAATTTCATCCAGTTTTTCTGGCCTCACTTCATAAGTTTCATTCGCGTTCATGACCGAGGTATAAACTCCATCCTGATTGGTTTGCACAATATTATTGCTAATAGTCACATTGACATTATCCACTTTATTATCCAACTCTGTAAGCGTCGATCCAGAAATTCTGGCAGATGAACCGGTCCCAGTGTCTGGGCAATTTCCGCCATTGTCTTGGATAGCTAAAGAGACGATGCAGAAGTCACTGTTACCTGCCTCATCTTCAATCCAAACTTCTACATCAACAATACCTGCCTGTAAATCATCACAACATAAGTCAACTGTAGTCGCTAATGCCCCTGCATCCCCTTCTCTTCGTACTCTAGCATTTTGCTGCCAATCTTCAGCAGTCATGATAGTACAATTGTCTTCCGCATACAATAATAAATCTGAAGCCCAGACAGAAACACACTCCCCATTATTCATCACAACCGTATTGATTCCTTGGCATACCGGATTCGGATTTTTGCAATCTTGAACTGAAAATTCAAATTCTTCAGAGGTAGTATTTCCACAGCCATCAGACACCGTCCACTTAATGATATGGTCTCCGTACGGATAAGTTCCAGAGGCATCATTTCCGTTTGCTTCGATATCTATGGTACCATCTGAAAAGGCATCTATCTTAAATGAAAAAGTCAAATCATCCGCATTAGAACAAGCGTCTTCTCCACTAGCTGTTAATGTCACGGCACCCTCACAGGCATCTGTGAAGTCACATGGATCTGGTGCTGTAAAATTCAAACGTGGTGCGTCATTATCTCGGACACTAATGAGTTGAGTATATTGGAAAAATCCATCATCATCTCTAAACGTTCTTGGTATCGGAAGCGGTGTTCCTAAATCAGTGAAACCAGCAACACTCGGATTATCAACAATGCAATGGTTAATAACTGTGTAGGTTCTTTCGATAACAAAGCATGCTTCTTCTGCTTGAACAAAAGTTCTGTCTTCAACAGAAATAGCGATATTTTCGCAATCGTCTTCAGAAACGATAGGCCCTGCAAAGTCTCCTAATTCGTCAGGACAAGAATCGATAGTGATATCAGCTGGGAACTGCACTATGAAATCAGAAATATGAACAACTGTAACCGTTTGTGTACAAGAAACATCTTCCGTCTTTGCAGACCCATCAGTAGCAGTGAAAGTTCTTGTAAGTAATTGGCCACAATTTGGCAATTCAGTTTCTACTATGTCGCTTGCTTCTATTGAAACGGAACAATTGTCTGTAGCATCAGGCTCAAGGAATATTGATTCTGTATGAGCCGCTTCTGTACAATCGATAGTAATATCATCAGCACAAGTAATTTGTGGTGCTGTCGCATCTTCAACGGTAATTTCTGCCCAACAAGTATTGGTATTTCCCCCTGCGTCAGTCACTAAGAGTTCTACTACAACGGTGCCAAGATCACAACATGCAAATTCTGCAAACGCTCCAAAACCATTGTTCATACAACCGTTTGACCTTACCGCTAAACTCACTTCTGAGCAATTGTCATTCGATCCTTCTCCAAGGTCTTCTGCGTACAATCTTGCCTCGCCGTTATCATTTAATGAGATAGTGAGGCCATCATTACAGATAGCGGTAGGCGCTTTATCGTCTACCACATTAATTACTACTGCCGTTTCTGAAATGTTATGACAAGCATCCGTAGCTATAATAGTCACATTGGTAGGACCAGTAGGTAAATTATTAATTGGATCTCCAGCAAACAAATCAATGATGAATAAATCTTGCGAACCATTGTTGCTGTTCGTTAGGAAATATTCCGCTCTTAAGCCAGTAACTTCAGAACAGTCATCGCTGATGCTCAAACCGCTAAGATCAATAAAGCCACCACAGTTTTCATTGGCATTAATAGTAATCATACTAGGTACATCTACCTCAGGCCCAAGGGTATCTTCCACAACTATGATTTGATCAAATGTTGTTGGTTCGCTCGTTGGCAAACACCAATTGAAGATTTGCCACGTTCTTATAATCTTGAAGGAAATACCACAGCTTTCGATGATTTTATCTTCATAAGAAATAGACAGTTTACAAAAATCTTCATCTGTCACTTCATCGCAACAAAATGCTGGTGCTCCAGATTGTGCTGGATCAAGAGTCCCATCAGATAGTAATTGCTGCGTACCACATTCTATATTGATGCCGTTTGTAGGCAAGATAAGATCTTGTATGCTTGGTGCTTTCAAACTTACCGTTTGTGTACAATTAGCGCTTTGACCACATGCATCTGTGGCTTGCCATACTCTTTTTATCTGAGCACCATTCCAATCTGCAATCAGATCACAGCTTGAGTCTACTACCTCTGATATCAATTCGACATTTTCCAATGCACAATCAAATGCAAAATATGGGAATGGATACCCACACGTTAAGGTCATGGATATAGCTGTCACCTCTCCGCCACCAAATGGTGGAACAGGATTAGAAAATCCATTATCGGTCACTCTTACATACCACGTTTTACCATGGCCTTCAGGAGTCACATCGCCTATTGATTCTGATGCATAAGTAATATCTTTTTCTGATGAAGCACTCTTACAATCTGCTCCCAGTAGTAATCTCAAATCAGTCGCAGAATTTGGATTATATACATTTGATGCTTGTACATTTCCTATTTGATCTAAGATCAATATTCCATTTTGTACGGGATTTGCTAAGCTTGCATTAAATTCATCTGGAATATGCAACTCTACTCCTAAGTCTGTTAAATCATTATGTGTCACTGCTAAATTTATTTGAATATCTTGAATAGACATTCCCATTCTACCACAAGGTACAGTGAATGGAATCCAAGTATTGGACCTAGTTGCTCCCGCTCCTCCACCTGCGATATTAAATGGTAATTCAGCATTGGCAGAAGATAAAATAGTATCTGTTTGAGAAAAGAACACATCCATAGCATTCGGATCATTACAACTCACATCATAATCGTTACAAACAATAGTAGGAGCATTTTTATCCTCAACAGTTATGAATCCCCAACAAGTAGTACCATTCACTTTATGGGTAACTGTATATCTAAGTGTTTGCTTTATTTCATTGGAAGAAACAAAGTTGTTTGCGGGTACTGTATTTTGTCCTGGCAGAATTTCGTTGCCATTAGAATCTAATGGTAAGCCATCGTCACTGAAGGTTACCAAAGGTAAATCGTTTTCATCCAAAATGATCACCTCATAAAAATCATTAAGGTTTGCGAACTCACAATCGAAATTACTGTCCACGCCCGCTTCTATCAGCATGTCAGCTGTAATACGGATAACGCACTCTCCTAAATCATCAGAAAGTGAGGCAGACCCACCTGTAGATAAATTATCTGGAGGTGTCAAAGGAACTGTTATATTATCATTGCATGCAAAGCTTGTAGTCTCTTGGGCAAATACAGTATAGTTAGCTGTACATTTTGTAATCAACCCGTCACAGTAAAGATACTCCGTAACATAAGAGTGACAGCCTGCTTGTATATTATCTGCAATTCCGTCATAATCTATCTCCGCTTGGCCGTCGTAGACAACAAAATCCGAAAGTAAAATTGAATTTTGATCATTCTGATTTAGCAGAACACTTTGTCTTACCTGAATATCACAACCCACTGCATGGTTACAATCTGGATAGCAAATCTGAGGCTCTGCTACGGGAAGGATTAATTCAGCGCCAAAACAATCTCCTGCTGTGGTGGCTTGTACAGCATCCTCACAAGTTGGCTTACAAGAGAAAGTAAATGCCATTCTAGCCTCATCTCCTAGGGGACCAAAATCTCCACTATCCATTAGCTTGACTAATGATTGACCAAAGAAGGCATCACTAGGATTCGTAATTTCTATTCCAAAATCTAGATCCGAAGAGATCAACTCAAAAGTAGCTCCATTCCATCCATTATTCAGACCATCAAAAAGCGCTACTGTATATTCTGTGCATGACACAAAAGCATCTGCAGGAAGGGATAAAATTACTTGTTCACCAGGCATCATTCCAGCGTAAGCGTTTGAATTGACTCCTGCCACTTGATTTCCTTGAAAAGCCACTGAGCCTTCATATATTTCCCATGACATGACCTCTGGATTACTTCCTAGAGTCACTCTTATCGCAAAGTCCGACAATTCATCAGTACAACATTCTGGGCATTCTGCTTTAAATAATTCTGTCTCTGTTAGTGCTTCTAAAGGAATCTGTGTATTGCAATTTTCATCATCATAACCGCTTTGCGCTACTGTTTCACCAGCCCAATCGACTAGCCTCCAAGCATGCTCTTCTTCATTTCCTCCAGCCCAGTATGCCAATCCAATCGTTCCTCCGTCTTGGATCGTCAAGGGAATACAATCATATCCCGGAGAACAAGAAGCGTTCGATAATTTATAATTTACGGGTGTTCCTTCGTTAATACTCACATCGATGCTTGCACCATCCCATCCATTGAATCCACTGTCTTCTAATATCAAGCTATATAGGCAGCCTTCTTCACATTCCACATCGCAAGACATAGTTTTGAATACGCCTGGTGTTCTAAGGGATCTACACGCGGTAGTGGAACATCCACACTCGGCATAAAAGGTAAAACAACCAATTTCATCTTGAGTGATTAAACCAGCAGTAATTGGGTTGAAAAATACACCAGTACCTACCTGATTCCCACCCTCTTCTGCATCGAACCATAGAATGTCTGCATCGGCACAATCCGATGCGCATATAGCTTGAATACCTGGATTTATCTCTACCAACTTTTCTATGCAGTAGCTTGTACTAAGTACTTTAGGAGGATCAACTCCCCGAAGTACTGTTACGGTTGCGGTACAACTTGAAGCATTTCCACATTCATCTGTAACGGTTAATTGAACAATGTTATCACCAATGTCATCACAGGTAAAAGTCGTACGATCCAGTTCAGTCATTACCTCTCCTCCACAATTGTCTGAACTCATATTATCAATCATTTCAGGAGTAATGACTGTCTCTCCAATTGGATCAATAATGATTTCGATATCTTGACACATTGCCATAGGCGCTGTATTATCATTTACTATTATTGTTTGATTTATTTCACTTGAATTTCCACATACATCCGTGAAGGTCCAAGTTCTTTCAACAACAAAATCATTCGCACATGAACCTGGCGTAATTGTTTCCACTGGACTTGCGGTGATGTCGCCGTCGCAATTGTCTATTGCAGTTAAATCTACTGGCGCGGGCACTTCCGTTGCACATTGTACCATCATATCTGCTGGTGGCATTGGGGCTGCCGGTGCGGTATCATCATTTACCGTAATCGTTTGACTTACGGAACTTTCATTGCCACAGACATCTGTAAACGTCCACGTGCGTACCATCACAAAATCATTCGCACATGAGCCTGGCGTAATCACTGCCGTTGGACTCACGGTGATGTCTCCATCACAATTGTCTACTGCGGTTAAATCTACTGGCGCGGGTACATCCGTCGCACATTGTACCATCTCATCTGCTGGTGGCATTGGCGCTACTGGTGCGGTATCATCATTTACTGTGATCGTTTGACTTATGAAACTTTCATTGCCACACACATCCGTAAAGGTCCACGTGCGTACCATCACAAAATCATTCGCACATGAGCCTGG
>CAKZVJ010000182.1 GCA_937923345.1 uncultured Saprospiraceae bacterium | reverse complement strand
ACTTTAATTTTTCAAGAATCTAACAGAAAAAGCATCACACCATTTTATGGAGTGATGCTTTTTTTATTGGTGCTTCATAGGGATGTTCAGAAGTAAGAGAGGAACCCCGGCAGAGCTTGCCCCGATTTTTTTCGGGGGGTGGTAATACTATAGCCCAGGGTGAAAACCCTGGGAATTAATGTAGCAAGAACCAATTTGGCGTGATTTTCTTTTAAAAATCATGACAAATTGAGTCAAAGAATTACCTCGGTTTTAAAGAAAAAATATTATTAATGGTGTAGCCATTTAGAGATTTTGGGGTGCAGAAGATTTAACCTAAACCAATTAAATTACTTCTGAACATTCCAATTTCATCTACATAAGACTGTAGAATCTGCTAATTTCAACAGTCTAAAACTTTACCATCACAAAAGTAGAATCAATACCTCCTGTCTCTAATATTTGAATCCGTTTGATCTCGTAAGAAACATCCTTGGTATAGGTAAGATATTCCATAGTGGTAAGCAGCATCTTGTTCATTTGATTTTCTAACCTTACTTCTACTACCTCACCATTCTCATAGTCTATATTTAGCTTTTGTGTTTTTAGCTTTTTATCTTGACAAGAACAATCGATACTGGAAATCAACTTTTGTTGATAAGTGGTGTCACACATATATCTATCTAACCACACTGCTTTGTTAATATCTGAATTTTTAAAAGGATTAAATTCATAGATAAAATTAAGGCTATCGATTTTCATAGTCTCTTCTTTACCATTGAAATTTACAAATTTTGTAAATCCTGTTCTATCTTTCAAGCGTTCTTGCTCATCCTCAAAAAACATTATCGTAGAAAAGAAAAATGAATTCTCTTTAAGACGCTTATTCGCTTCTACATCAAAATCACAGCTGAATATCATGAAGATTAATGCCAGAATTATATTTGTGGTATATCTATTCAAAGTCATTTAATTAGGCTTGTACCAGTCATCTCTTCTGGTTGGGAAATATTCATCAATTGAAGAACGGTTGGGGCGATATCTGCCAACTTTCCATTCTTTAATTCTATATTCTTTGCATGTTTTCCAAGAAGGAAGCAAGGTACTAGATTCGTAGTGTGTGCCGTATTGGGTGTTCCATTGTCATTGATCATATAATCAGAGTTGCCATGATCAGCAATCACGATGGCAGAAAAGGAATGTTTCCCTAATGTCTCTATCAACTGTTTCAGGCATCCATCGACGGTTTCTGCTGCTTTCATCGCGGCTTCAAAATCGCCTGTATGACCGACCATATCGGTGTTCGCATAGTTGAGGCAGATAAAATCAACTGGATTAGAGTCTACATGTTGGATGATGGCTTGCGTCAACTCATTCGCACTCATCTCAGGCTGGAGGTCATAAGTAGCTACCTTAGGAGAAGGAATCAGAATTCTTTCTTCCTTTGCGAAAGGCTCTTCCTTACCTCCATTAAAAAAGAAAGTGACATGAGGGTATTTCTCCGTTTCTGCAATTCTTACTTGCGCTTTACTATGTGCTGCAAGTACTTCACCCAATGTCTTAGTCAGTTCGTCTTTTTCGAAGACAACATTTATATTTTTAAATTGGCTATCATACTTTGTCATAGTATAATATTGCAAGGGCAATTTTTTCATTTCGTGCTCAGGAAAATCTTGTTGGGATAAAGCAGTTGTGATTTGTCTTGGTCGATCGGTACGATAGTTATAGAAAAAGACAACATCATCAGATTGTAGCCTGCTTTCCTTGAGTCCATCCTCATTAAGGATAGGCATCATGAATTCATCGGTGACATTCTCAGCATAGTTTTCAGAGATAATAGCTGATATGTCATTGGTAGTTCTACCATCTCCATTGACCAGCGCATCGTAGGCTATTTTTATTCTTTCCCATCTATTGTCTCTGTCCATAGCATAATAACGACCTACGACAGTAGCGAGTTTAGCAGGCCCATCCTTTATGTGCGACAATAGCTGGTTTATGTACTGTACACCACCCTGTGGATCAGTATCCCTGCCATCTAGAAAAGCATGGATATATATTTTGCTGACACCGTAATCCACAGCGTAGTCGATCAATGCTAAAAGGTGATTGATATGTGCATGCACTCCTCCATCGGAAAGTAATCCCATAAAATGCAAAGCCTTGTCATTGTTTTTTGCAGTTTCTAGTGCTTGTATAAAAACTTTATTCTCCTTAAGCTCACCCGTTTTGATTGCTTTATTGATTCTAGCTAGCTCTTGATACACAATACGGCCAGCACCAATATTCATATGGCCTACTTCTGAATTGCCCATCTGCCCTTCAGGCAATCCAACCTCCTCTCCAAACGTAACGAGTTCTGAATTAGGGTAGTCTCTATATAAAGAGTCTATATAAGGGGTATTCGCTAATCTCAATGCATCTGACTTAGGGTGCAATCCGTGTCCCCATCCGTCCAAGATGATTAGTGCTACTTTATTATTTTCCATAGAGTAAAGATATTTATATACTAAATACTAGTCATATTTTATAACAACAAAAAGGATTGCTCGTATAATATAATGTTGACTTTAAAAGCAAATTTTATATATATTTGCAGTCCAAATAAATGGTCGCGTGGCCGAGTGGCTAGGCAGAGCTCTGCAAAAGCTTGTACGGCGGTTCGAATCCGTCCGCGACCTCAAATAAAGCCTTGTAATTCATAGAATTACGGGGCTTTTCTTGTTGTAGCACCCTTGATTCCTAAAGTAAATTTTCTTTTTAAAGAAATCATAAAGGATATTGAATGCCTAAACATACTTATGCGTCTAGAAGCTGGTTTCAGGCAGGAATCCACAAGTGTCGATGATTGGACTAAGTTCTCGAAACTTTTACCCTTTTGGCGTGGTTAATGTTAATTATTACAGGATACTTTTATGGTCACTGTAAAAATTGAGTTCATAGCTAGCTATCAACTGACCATTTGATATGTCCACATATATTAAAGAACACGTTTTGAAGTTTAAGCAG
>CAKZVJ010000181.1 GCA_937923345.1 uncultured Saprospiraceae bacterium | reverse complement strand
AGGGCTAAAATTCTGAATTATTAAATATTCCTTGTAGTTCTTAAGATGCTCTTTTGTTGACTTGATCATTTGATTTTTGCTGATCAATTTCTATCTTTTTTACGTAGCGCGCTTAAGTTTTAGAGGAGGGTTTGTTCAACGAATGATGATAAGCAGAGTGCCATCCCAATAGGGTGGCATTCTGTCTTATCTAGTGTTCAGTCCAGTTTCTTATTCTTCTTCATGTATTAGAGGAAAAAATTCCAAACGAATTTTAGTAACTAAATTTTCTTTGTAAGAAACCCACAAATATTTGCCTCCTGCTTGAAAATCTTCCAGACAAGTTGTATCTAAACAGTAAATTAACGTCCCATTATTGCGAACCATTATACTTTTAGAAGGTTCACCAAACAGCTCTTTGATTGTTTTTATATTTTTATGTCTCAAACAACTTGTCTCTATGTATGCCTCATTCTTATATTCAAACTCTTCTATATTTTCAAGAACTTGTAAGCTGTAAAGGTGATTTCCCTTAAAAGTCCAATGATTTCTAATGAAATTATAGTATTCATTACACTTTCCATCAGTTTTAAGCACTTGTTTAGATGAACAAGAGGTTAGATGAATCAATAGGATCAATATAGTTATTCTCATTTTATCTCTGTTTTTGAATTTTAAAAGTAGAAATACTTGGTCCGATTTGTACTACTAGAAAGTATAATCCAGATGGCAACAAATCAGAGATATGAAGTTGTTCTACATAATTTCCGCTTCCAAAATAACCTTTATCTACAATAGTTATTAGTTTACCTGAGACATCATAAAGATGAAATTGAACTTCATTTGATTTATCTAATTCAAAATCAATATTTATTTTATTGTACAAAATTGGGTTTGGAAAGACATTAATATTGTGATAATTTTCAACACTGTTTACTGATGTTGTACATAGTGAAAAATTTCTTCCAATAGCAGGAGCACATATAGTAGGAGCTAATGGTAGAGCTGCATTGCTTTCAATAAGTGCATGAGTTCCACCCAAACTATCAGCAGATACAATTCCTTGTCTATCTCCTGGCTTAAGTTGCCAAAACATTAATTTAGTATCAGGAATAGCATGTCGAAGATCATGGCAATGTCCCAGTTCATGTAAAACAACAGAGTAGAAATCAAACAAATTAGAATTTAGACCTGGTGGCGTATTGTCGTCAAAATGCCATCCCGCGGAACCAATCTGTGTAACATCTTCTCTAATTTTTATATCCAAATCTATATAATAGGCTAATGTTGTGTCTGGTTCCCCTAGAGCTGTAATTCCATCGCATCTTTGGATTCTTCGGATTGAAGAGGCAGTAGAGCCTGCACTTGTCCCAACAAATTCTGAAGCGTCTGCCATATAAATTAAATTTATGGTATCATTGTCAACAGCAGTATTTAAACTTGAAGTTCCTGATAGCTCCCAATCTATTCCAGTAATTTGTGTCCAATCACATAAAGCATCTCCAACAGTTTTCAAAGCCATAGGATTATTTGCTATGGTAGTATCAACCACAAATTTATAACTTGCTGTATTTAGCGCATCACCTAAATAAATCCATTGTGCCAAGCCATTATTTCTAAAGTTATCTACTGCATATACAATTTCTAGAGGTTGTGGACTTATACATGAGTCTCCACTGACATTAGCTACAAAGAAATTACCTGATCCCGCAGGGTCACCTGCTGTCTCTAAGGAGGGTACACGAACCTGGATTGTAGTATCATTCCATTCAAAAATATCTAAAGGTTGAGCACTCATTAAGGTCATACCTCCATCGTCAGCATTTGGGAATTTCACAGTACCTTGTAGAGTATCAAACCCAGTACCTATTATTGTTAAAATATCACCAGTACCTGCTGTAAGTAATGTATCTGCTCGTACTATCGTACATGGTGTTCTTGTAGTAATAGGTGTGGGAACTTCTACATCATCAAACGGAAAACAGCAATTTGGTGCATTGTCCACTGTTGCACAATTTTGCCAATAAAAAACATTTCCTTCTATTGCGAATGCATCAAGAGAAATTTCTCCTATTTCAGTAAGATTTGAAATTGTAACATCAATTTTTACTAGGCTTTGAAAATCGGAACTCAGATCAGATAATTCTTCTCCATTACTACAGTCAGAAATTATGGATAGTTTTGCGGTGCTTATATTTTCATCAACTAATGATAAATCATATAGATTATTTTGAGTAATTAAGGCTCGATTGATATTGATACCTTCATTACTTACAATATTACTACCAAATACATTTTCAGAATATTCAATAAATAAATCTGCACCAGCAAATTTAGCATTTGCCAAATTTGTTTTAGCAAGTATATCGAACTTTAGTCTATTCCCATTTATAGCTACGTTGTTAAACTCAAATTCAATGGTATTGGTCATCGCTCTCTCGCCTGAAAGAACACTGTATTCTTCTATATATTTTGATAATTTTCTATTTGATGCAACAGAAGTATAACTATTTTCTCCATGTAGCATTAGATGTGACTCCCAACCAAGGTGTTTCACCCTAAATTCGCTACACATAAATAGAAATTCTTCATTTATTGGAATATTTTCACCATGACCAACAATTTCTATAGTATTCTCTAGTTCTCCTCCTTGAGTTGTTAACTCTACAATATCATTTTTTAAAATATTACCTTTTAGCGAATTCGTAATCTCAATTATATTTCTTGTGTATATTCTGTTGTTTGAGTAACCTTTGTAGCTTTCTTTAGAGATTACTTTTCCAGTAAAAACAGTACTTGACTCACTAAACTTTTTCTGATAATAAATTTCTTGTCTTGAATTTTGTCCTATCAAGAAAGTTGTAGCTAGCAAAACAATTAACAATAATAATCCGTTCTTTTTCATAATCTATGTTTTTGGTTAATAATAAAATTTCCTTTCTAATTGGACTGAACGGATC
>CAKZVJ010000180.1 GCA_937923345.1 uncultured Saprospiraceae bacterium | reverse complement strand
CTTTTCTTAATTTTACCATGCGATATGTTTTTGTGTATTAGTTGATTTTAGAGACCAACAATGTACACTTTACATATCGCTTTTTTGTTGAATATGATATATTTATATATATTTTTTCTTCAAACCTGATGCCTATCCGATTTTTTTCGGGGGGTGGTAATACTATAGCCCAGGGTGACAACCCTGGGAATTAATGTGGCAAGATCCAATTTGGCGTGATTTTCTTTTAAAAATCATGACAAATTGAGTTTGAGAATCACCCTGTTTTTAAAGCAATAGTATTCAAAATCGTGCGATCATTTAGAGATCTTAAGAGGTAGAATGTTTTATCTCAACGAAATATGATACTTCTGAACATCCCTCTGTAGCATAGACAAAAAAAGCAGCTCTTCAGATGGGAAGAGCTGCTTTTTTATTTAGGGATAAGATGCTTATTGCATCACCGTCTTTAATTTTTCGACTAGATAATCTACCTCTTCAAAAGTATTTTTATGCGAAAAGGATAAGCGTACCGGCTTACCTTCTATTTTAGAAATCTCAGATAGAGCAGCTATAACATGGGATCCTTTTTCAGAGCCCGAGCTACAAGCAGAACCGCCAGAAGCGCATACTCCTGCGATATCCATATGAAGCATTAGCATTTCGGATTTTGGGCAAGGTGGAAAATTTACACTGAGCACCTTTTCTAGGCCTCCCTCTAGAGTAGTAGGCCCATTAAAAGTGACACTAGGAAAATTGGTTTTGAGCTGCTTTCGTGCATGTTGATTAAGAGACTTTATCTTAGCCACACGCTCATTCATGTTGTCGCAGGCTAGATCTAGCGCTTTAGCCAACCCGCATATGCCGTAGATGTTTTCAGTGCCGGCGCGCATATTACGTTCTTGCGAGCCTCCATCAAGAAAAGGTTTGATTTGATTGTTGCCATTGATGTACAAGAATCCCGTGCCTTTAGGACCATAAAATTTATGCGCAGACCCAGAAAGAAAGTTGACTTTTATTTTTGTCAAATCCAATTCCCGATAGCCAATGGTTTGGACTGTATCGGTATGAAAAAACGCGTTATGGACCTGGCACAACTCCGATATCCTAGCAATGTCATTGATCGTGCTCACCTCATTATTTGCATGCATGAGAGAGACAAGAGTTTTCTTGTCTCCTTCACCAAGATGCGCTTCCAAAGATGTGTAATCTACTTCTCCAGTAGCTTGCAAGTCACAATAAATTACTTCCACACCCTCTCGCTCAAGTCGCTCCAAAGTATGAAGTATACAATGGTGTTCTATCTTTGATGAGATAATACGCTGTACTCCTAAGTCACGGACAGCACATTTAAGTGCCGTGTTATTAGACTCTGTTCCGCCACTCGTGAAGAATACTTCACTCACAGAGCAATTGATTCGATGAGCAACCACTTTTCTCGCAGACTCTATCAAGGTGCGTGATTTTCTGCCGTCCGCATGAATCGATGATGGGTTGCCATAGTTTTGTTGCATCACTTGAGTCATCGTATCTATTACGATAGGGTCAAGTGGTGTAGTTGCGGCGTTATCAAAATATATCCTTTTATCCATGGTAGCTTCCATTAATTTTTTCTTTTTATACAGTTATACTATCCACCTCGTCTCTGACAGAAGTGATTAATTTATTAAGTGTTCCTTCGTCTTTAGCCTCCGCGTATATTCTTATGATAGGTTCGGTATTGGATTTACGCAAATGTACCCAACCATCTTCAAAATCTATCTTGAGCCCATCCTCCTTATTCAGTTCTTCGTTGGCAAATTTGGCTTCTACAGCCTTTAGGATATAAGGTATATCCATGTCAGGAGTGAGTTGTATCTTTTCTTTAGCCATTAAGTAGCTAGGGTAAGATGCTTTCAATGCACTGACCTTTATATTTCTCTCTGCTAGTAAGGAGAGAAACATAGCAATACCCACCAAGGCATCGCGACCATAATGCAGGCCAGGATAGATGATGCCTCCATTTCCTTCACCTCCAATCACTGCGTTCACAGCCTTCATTTTGGTGACTACATTCACTTCTCCCACAGCACTAGCGTGATATTCACTATCTTGATAAGAGCTGGTCACATCACGTAAAGCCCGCGTAGAAGATAGATTGGATACCGTATTGCCAGGTGTCTGAGACAATATCATATCTGCGATAGCGACCAAAGTATATTCTTCACCAAACATACTACCGTCTTCACAGATGAAAGCAAGACGATCGACATCTGGATCTACGACGATCCCGAGGTCAGCTTTATGCGCTACTACAGCGTCGCGTATTTGTGTAAGATGTTTTGCGAGCGGTTCAGGATTATGTGCGAAGTCACCTGACATTTCCTCATTGATGAGGACGTACTCACATCGTAGTTTCTCTAGCAAGGGAGCAATAGAAATGGCCCCGGTAGAATTAATGCAATCCACCACTACTTTGTAGCGCTTCTCTTGTACTTTCTTGCACTTTACTACATCCAGACGAAGCACCTTGTCGATATGTTTGCTGATAAATGAATCGTTTCTTTCATAAGTCCCTAAATGATCCACGGACGCAAAATCAAACGCTTTTTCAGAAATATAATGTAGGATTTGACGACCATCTTCGGCAGAAATAAATTCGCCTTTGTGGTTTAGAAACTTTAGCGCATTCCATTGGCGAGGATTGTGACTTGCAGTTAAGATAATCCCACCCCCAGCATGCGTCTCAGGCACAGCGATTTCTACAGTAGGGGTGGTAGATAGATTAAGGTCAACCACGTTGATACCCATCATCAATAAGGTATTGGTTACAAGGGCTTGAACCATAGACCCAGATATACGCGCATCACGACCAATGACAACTTTATTGGATCCGCTGTTCTGCAGAACCCAATGCCCGTATCCCGCAGTACATTCAACAATATCAATAGGCGTAAGATTTTCACCCGTTTTACCACCTATTTCGCCTCTTATCCCAGATATAGATTTTATTAATGCCAATATGTAATTATTTATCTGCCAATGCTTAACCAGAAGCTATGTGCAGCGGTGTTACTTTCTAATCATAAAGATAAAGATTTTCCTATAATACCTTTAAGGCATAGGAGACGAAACAGGGATTTATTCTTTAAACATGGCTATTACATACTGATTTTGTGCGGTCTATACTTTGTGTATTGTCAATATATTTGTGACAAGGCTGCAGATAAATGGTTTTATACCTATCTTTGGCGACTTATCATTAAAACAAAAATTTGGACAGTATCCTCCAATTTGACGAATGGCTTTTTTCACTATTCAACGGCACCTGGCGTGCTGACTTTTTAGATATGATAGCTCCCATGTGGCGGCACAAATATTTTTGGGTACCTTTTTATCTTTTTATTGTAGCCATAATTGGGGTTAATTTTCGATCTCGTTTGCTTCCATTTTTATTATTCGCGGCATTGACTGTCACCATAGCAGATACGGTGAGTAGTCGCATCATAAAGCCTACAGTACAGCGAGATAGACCTTGCAGAGCAGCGCATCTCGATACGCCAGCCATAGTGTTAGTATCTTGTGGCGGAGGGTATTCATTTACTTCTTCACACGCTACAAATCATTTCGCGATAGCTAGCTTTTTTATAGTGACTATTGGCAGTGTATTTTCCTACTCCAAGATCTTATTCTTGCTGTGGGCAGGTAGTATATCATATGGTCAGGTATATGTAGGCGTCCATTATCCTTTGGATGTTTTTGTGGGCGCATTGATAGGTTCCCTCATTGGAGTAGGGCTGGGCTATTTGTTCAACGCTCGCTGGCGTATCGCAGCAGAAAATTTTGACCCTATCGCATGAATTGGCTACTCTACATATTATTAATTTTATCAGTGTTGATCGGTGCGTTCCTAGCCCAGTCAATGCGTCGTTTTACTTCCGCTAATCTCAATCTCGGCTTGGCTTTTGGAGGCGCATACCTCCTAGGTATTTCTGTTTTGCATTTGTTGCCAGAGATATATTCGATAGGTGAAGCGAATATTGGAATTTGGATTCTAGTTGGATTTCTCTTACAGCTCTTTCTCGAGTTTTTATCTGGCGGTTTAGAGCACGGACATGTGCACGATCATGCGCACCCCGAACGCAACTATCTCTTACAGATACTGCTAGGCCTATGCATTCATTCCTTTATTGAGGGCTTGCCCTTGGAGCGGTATGATAGTTTTCACCAGCATGCACACGGGGCTGACGAACACCAAGGCATGCATCTTGTGTATGCGATCATGCTGCATAAGATACCCGCGGCTTTTGCTCTGACCATCTTTATCCTGAAGTCAAACTATTCTCGCGGCAAGGCTATTTTTGTACTCAGTATATTTGCTCTTTCTTCCCCTCTTGGCGCGTTCGTAGGTTCGATGGTGGACATAAGTTTAGACAATATGAGTATCCTTTTAGCAGTAGTTGTGGGCTCATTTTTGCACATCGCGACTGTCATCCTATTCGAAAACGAAGACGAACATCACCATAAATTTTCTTGGCAAAAATTGATTTTTATTTTGCTAGGCTTAGGTTTATCGCTGTTGAGTATTCATTAGATTTTTTTGGGTGTGCCACTGACCACGACTGAAAAATGTCGCGGTCATTGTCGGGCTATTCACCACTTCGCTATCGCTACGGTCCCGATAGAAAAGTATCGGGACTGCTTCCTTATCTCGACATTCCGCTACGCTTCAGTCGAGACAGTCGCATGCTTACTATCCCTCACACGCCTCCCGCCATCCCATTCTTTCTTGTCAAGAATCAGTGTATACATCATACTTTAGAAACTTATTCACTTAATATTTTTTGGATTAAAGACCTTATATTTACAAATAAAAAAGTGGCTATACCATCAAAATCACTCCGTGCCTTTTTAGGCTCCCAAAATTTTAATATCTCACGAGATTTTTACTCAGACTTAGGCTTTCAAGAACATACGATAGATCCGAAGATGAGCTACTTTACGATAAAGGAAAATATGGGTTTCTATCTTCAAGATTACTACGTAAAAGATTGGATAGAAAACACCATGATGTTTCTTGAGGTGGATGATATAGATCACTTCTACGCAGAGATTATGTCAAAACAACTTCCTTCAAAATACCCCTCTGTCAAAATCACAGGAATTAAGACTGAAGACTGGGGCCAAGAATTTCATATGTTAGACCCCGCGGGAATTTTATGGCATTTTGGTTTGTTCAAAGAAAGGGAGGTGTAGTTACGCTAAGCGCAGAGACCAAGTGCACCTTTCGCGAAATCAATGATAAATTAATCATAGAAGCAGAGGTGAGTGGATTTAGCTATTGGATACCCGTACTTTATCTTTTTTCCTTGATATTCTATGGTACTATTGCTACGATTTTTATTTATATCCTTGGAGAGGATTTGACATCATATTTGATATTTACAGTACTATTTGTGGCCTTTTATG
>CAKZVJ010000179.1 GCA_937923345.1 uncultured Saprospiraceae bacterium | reverse complement strand
AACCTCTACAGGTTGGATACTTTTATCTTCAAAAGTAAATTTGATTTTTGCCATTGAATTGTATTATTTCGCAAAAGTAATTGTATTCAATGGGCAAAACAAACAACATCTACTTAAGTTTAACAAATAAGTCAACACTCCATAAACATCTGACCACAGTAAGCTGAATATCAACCACTTAATCAAGCAAGAGTCATAAGCTGTCAAAGTATCGGACACTGTGTAGCTTGCTTATATCGCTGTTCTGCAATAAGTCTTAATTAAGGGATGTTCAGGAAGACCATAATTCTTTGAAATTGAACCTTCCACCTATAAACATCTCTTAAAAATTACTCCCTTTTTGAACAAAACTATTTTAATAAGGAGGTGATTCTTAGATTCAATTTGTCTCACGATAGCCATCGGGATAAAAGAAAATCACACCAAATTGGTTCTTGCTACGCTAATACCCAGCGTTGCCGCCCTTGGCTAGGATACTGTCACCCCAAAAAAAAATCGGATAATCGCCACCGTGACTTCTTTTGTTACTTCTGAACATCCTTAATTTAAGATGTTTTTTTTTGCGTGATGGATAGTAAGGAGGCGACCGGAGGGAGAAGTCCAAGCCTTGCCCTGAGGCAGGCGCAGGACCGCAGCGGATGCGGAGTCCTGAATAGCCAGGTCTCATAGATGTAAAAGGCTATACACCAGATAGTATATAGTCCTATCATCAAAAGGACTGACCACAAGAGGAAGCGTAAATATCTATGAGGCACGCCCAGAATACAAAAAGCCTGCTTGAACTGAATCAAACAGGCTTTCTGATAACTTTATAAATGTTATGCTCAGCGGAAAGTAGTTTGGGATAATTTCCGTTGAGTATAGTCTAGAATGGGCATCCGTTGCAGGTATCTACCTTAGGATTTGATCTTGCTTGAGACTTGGCGTTTTCACCACAGCCCGCGCATGATAATACTCTAAACTCTGTACGTCTATTTAACTGGTGCTCCTTTTCGCTACATGGGATATTGTTCGCACAATTGTTCACGTTGATGTTCTCACCGAAACCTTTGGCAACTAATCTGTCTGAAGGAATTCCTTTTTCACCTAACCAACGAACAACTGATTTCGCTCTACGAGAAGAAAGTCTGTCGTTGTAGTTATTACTACCTCTTGAATCTGTGTGCGATCCAATCTCAACTACGTAGTCAGGATTGTTCTGCATCAAAGTCAACAACTTATTCAAATCTTCTTCTGCATCATCTCTGATGTAAGACTGATCGAAATCGTAGTAAATGTGTAACAAATAATAGATGGCTCCATCTGTACCTACAGTCGTAGGAGATGGCTGGAATGGCCCGTCTGACTCAACTGGAACATTATCTACATATTTCACTCCATCGATAACTACTGTACCTGTTTCTGGAACTGTAGACGGCACTGTAGTAACAATTTCAGTTGTAGCAATTGGCTTATTTAATGTAAGGTTGCCTACTAATGTTTGAGATGCTGTCAAGCCTCTAGTACACTTTTCAGTAGACGCGTCGCCGTATGCTTCCTTTGATCCTTTAAGTGTATAGCAACAATCGTCACTCAACATAAAGCTATATCTTCCGTCTGCTGCAGTCGTCGCTGTTTGTTCATCTTCCCCGCAATCATTTAATAAAGTAACCAATGCCCCTTCCATTGGTAACTGAGTTTCACCATCGTAAACAATACCTTCGATGTCAAACTTCATAGCCCCGTTTAATGGAATCTCAACAAAAGTCTTCTCACTTAGGTTGGCGGTAGTACAACCTTCCTTTTCGTTTTCATCATACGATTCTGCAGATGCTTGAAATGTACAACATTCGTTGGTTCTCATATCAATAAATACTTTACCGTTTTCAGCAGTAGTGTAAGTATCTCCAGTACAATCATTCACTACAACAGCTCCTTCGATAGGTTCTTTTGTATTTTCATCATATACATAGATTTCAACTGGCACAGCTGTCTTCTGAAAACTGTAGATATCATCTCTACCTGCTCCCCCTGTTCTATCAGAAGAAAGATAACCGCAAGTACCTTCATCATTCAAAATGATACCGAAGTCATCTGATACCGTATTGATAGGATATCCGATGTTATCGATTGGACCGAAGTTTCCGTTTCCTTTATCATCCATGTAATAGATATCAAGTCCTCCAATACCGATGTGTCCATCAGAAGAGAAGTACAATCTACCAGATTGGTGATAATAAGGGAATATTTCATGTGCTTCAGTATTGATCTCTGGTCCCATATTCATAGGTGGTCCCCAAGAGCTACCCTGCTTATCAGCGTAGTATAAATCCATACCACCGTATCCACCTGGCATATCTGAAGAGAAGTATAACTTGCTTCCATCCATAGATAATGTAGGGTGCGCTACAGAGTATTCATCAGAGTTGAAAGGTAATCCAACTGGGTCAGAGAAACTTCCATTTCCGTTATTATTTACTGAAAATACTTTAAGTTTTACAATGTCATCATCTGACTTACCTTCAAGATTGTTTCTGGTATAAAACATCATGGATTGGTCAGCAGAAAATGTTGGTGCTGCATCGTGGAATTTCGTGTTTGCGCTAGACCATTTTGTAGGTCTACCGTATACATATTCGCCACAGACGCCTGCTTCATCACCAGAACCACCCGCCTTACGATCAACATAGTACAAATCTAAGAAAGGATTACCGGTCCAAGAGTGCGTACGATCTACGGCAGAAGAAGCAGATCTCTCAGAAGAGAAAACGATACCATCTTCGTAGTAAACTGGGCTGAAATCGTCTAAATTTGAATTGAAATCTAAGTGCTTTACTTGATAAATTCCGCTATTTTTTGTCATTAGCTCCTCTTCGTAATCGCAAGCTCTTACAAGATATTGGCCTCTGATATCGTCAGGTCTTGCTGCAATAAACTTGCTGTACCATTCCTGAGCCATATCACATTTTCCATTTCGCTGGAGTGCTTGGCCATAAAATAAATGGTGATCTGCAGTTGCTTCAGAGGTTTTGACCACTTGGCCATACCAAAATTCGGCATTTTCAGAGTCACTGATCTTTCGGTAAGCTTCTGCAATCAGAATTTTTGCCTCCGAACTGTCACTGTTATCCAATACTTGATTTAACAATTCTATGGCTCCGACATAATTTAGATCCTCCATATACTTCTGAGCTTTTTTAAGCTTGGAAGATTGAGCAAAAAGACCGCCTGTAAGAATCGTTACCATCAATACAGATAGTAAAGAACGCTTTAACATGCTACTAGTGTTTTATAAAGTTAACGGGACAAATAAGTTTTGAACTTTTTCCCAAAATAATATACTTTTCTACTGAGTGTTGTTGGTAAGTCTTGGTTGCAAAGAAATTGCGAGATAAGAAAGTGAAGAGAGGCGATTCAGACCTCTCTTCTCTTAATTTTTTTTTCGTTTATATAATCAACCTAGAAGTATCTAGGTGTAACTGTCTTTTTAGTTTCGTATTCAAATTCGTACCCTAGGAACAATTCAAATGATCCTGAAGTAGCGGTAGATAATTCTGTCAATGTGTAATCGTAAGCCGCACCGATTCTCAACCCATTCTTCAAGAAATATGAAGCCCAGATGTCGATAGAATCAAAAGAACTTGTCTCATTGAAATCTTCGATAGCTGATCTATATGAAAGTCCTACCCATAAAGTTTGGTAGAAGAATAGAGATGCATCAATATCAAAAGATGTTGGTGATCCAAACTCTGAGAATTCATCATCCTTACGAAGGTTGGCAAAAAGGCTGGTATTTCTAACCAAAAGTGATGGTCTAAAAATCAAGTTGTCACCAGACAATGGAATAGCTCCACCTGCCGTAAATACATAATGTCTGTATTGTCTAGCCCAAAGACTTTCGCCATTTTGGCCAACATTATTTTGTCTTAGGTCATACTCTACTAACTGCGGGCTTGATACACCGGCGTAAAATGATTTGTTGTAGTAGTACACACCTGCTCCAAAGTTAGGTAACCAAACGTTTGGATTTTCGAGGAACGAAGGATCTGCTCCTTGGCTTTGTTCAAGGTCAAGCTCGTTAAAATTTCCTCTATAGTTTTCTACTCCCGCTTGTAGCCCAATGGATAACTTCGCTCCATTGTCTCCTACAGGAATTCTATATGCGTAAGAAAGATTAGCGCCCAGGTTGTTTGTAGGCCCTATAGCATCATTTATTATACTCAAACCAACACCTACTCTCTCATTCTTAAGAGGTGTGTGTATAGTAAAAGATTGTGTTACAGGGGCTCCGTCTATGCCCACCCATTGTGAGCGGTGAAGTAATCCTACATACATGTGGTCCTTAGAACCAGCATAAGCGGGATTAAATACCAAACTGTTAAACTGGTACTTTGTAAAAAGTGGATCTTGCTGTGCGTAGACAGATCCGAAATAAGTTAAAACAGCCAAAAGCATTAAAAATCTTTTCATTATAAGCTTAATTTTCTAATTTAAAATTCATCAAGTTATAGCAGCAATAACTGTGCTATTATCTTTGGTCTTTAAATCGATTTATTTTAGTTGCATCACTAAGAAACTGATATTCAATAAATTATGATGACACATATATTTAAAGAGAATGTCAATTAATTTGTCATTTTTATCTTTGAATTTGAACGTACCCAGTCAAATACTCACCATCATTCAGATTCAATGTGTAGAAGTAGGTACCATCTGGTAAATCTTCTTCTAACCATGTTCCACTCCAATCGTTCTGGTATTCAAAGTCTTCATAAACCATCTCGCCCCATCTATTAAAGATTTTAAGCAAGTTTCCTGGGTAGCTTTCGATACCCCTTATGGTAAAGTAATCGTTTTCGCCATCAAAGTTTGGTGAGAAGGCATTGAATATTTCAATGTCATCTCCGCTCCCGATTCCACATTCGACAACAATATCCACTGAGGCCGTGTCACAACCGAAGTCGTTACAAACAGCATACTCAAAGCTATCGTTTCCGCAGTAATCTCTATTTGGCGTGTAGGTTATAGAACATCCTTGGTTTATTGCGACAAGCCCATTGTTAGGACCATTACCATTGGATGCGTTAGACACTATATAGAAATCTGTAACATCGGTTCCAAATAATTGGTCATTGTCACAAAGATCTAAATCTATCTGGTCGTTTACAGAAACAGTTAGTTGATCATTGGTTAGGACTGGGCTTTGTGCACTATCTACAACATTTATGATATAGGTTGTAGTATCGCAGACTCCTTGGTCATCACATAGTACAATGCAAGCTGTGTCAGAACCTATTGAAACACTTTCTGCTTCAATGCATAAAGATACATTATTTATACCAAAATCAACATTATTGTTCGTATTTGGGGCACAGATATCGTTAATATTAACAATATTTCCATTCAACTCAGAAGTATCAAAACAATCACTATATGTAGTGCCAAGAAGCACAGTTTCTTCTATAACTTCAGGACTTGGTGGCGTGACCGTGACAATTAAATAAGATGTGTGTGTATTTCCAGCATTATCTGTGAAAACAACGCAAACAATATCCTCTCCAAGCGCATTGGCTGTATAATCTAAGCAATTCATGGCGTCTATAGCACTGAATGTTACCGTCTCATCCGCATTATCACACCCCATAACTTGTGACACAGAATTTCCATCAAATTCGTCTACAAAACAGAAACTAGACATAGAATATACAGGAACTTCTACATATGAAGTATCTATAGTATGCATCATACCATCCGTTACATTGACATATATAAATGTTGTATCGCAGAAATTCAATTGATCACAATACACGATACAGGCTGTATCTATACCTATTTCTAAGGCATCTATCTGTACGCAAGAATTACCATTGACAAAAGAATAATCTGCTACTGGATTGGGATCTACTGGATGAATATTACTCACATTTTGCACAAATCCTGGTAATTCGGAAAAGTCTAAACAATGTGTTTCAGTGTCTCCAACCAAGATATCAAAAGTCACTTCGTCATTCATAGCACAACTAACAGCGACCTGAAAAGTGTCTAAGCAACCTGAAAGTTGTTCTAAAATGACTACTTCATGCAATCCCGATTCGAATGAAAATAAAGTACCAGAAGGTGAAATACCTAAGTTAACGTCCAAGATCGTAGGTGAATTGAGTAATACCATAGTGATATCCATCTCGCTATATTGGTTACCTGGAAGACCTCCAATAATCAATTGAGCCATGGTGTTTATTTCCCAATTACCCATTGGATCCCATACATTCATAGAATCAACCAAAGCAAACATATCAGGAAAATCCCCTGCAAATCTATTATTGTTAATGAACCAACTCTCTAGTCTATACGGGCCAGGAGTAGGAACATCGGCATAACCATAATTAAAAATAGTATCAAAATTACATCCTGTAATCATTCCAGAATATGGCAATCCGTCTACTAGAAAATCATAGTTTGAAGCATTACCAAAAGGGATATCTATGCAAACCTCCCCCATGGCATCGCAGTCATCGATATTAACTGAGAAGAACTCTTCTTGTAAAATCGGGCCATTGGCGAAACTGTAGCTTGCATTAAGCAAGAATATCAAAGTCAGAGCAAAGCTAAAAGTCGATATAAATTGCTTTGTCGACATAATAATTCTCAAACCACTATTTTTCATATTATAAAAATTTATGTTTTAACATATTTATATGCTTGAAGTCCGAAAACCATGCCAACAAATTATAATTATTTATATGTATGTGGTGTCTAATCCATTCTAAGAACTAGAATGGGAGCCTGAAACGGCTAAGTACTACATTAAGCGTGCAATCTAGGTGCTTTTGTGGCTTAGGATAAATGAAGAAAGAACTATGTAGATTGATTTGACAGATTAAAGCCAAGTAATATCGAGGATGAATAAGGCCCCAAACAATAGACTTGCAAGCCCATTGGTTGTAAAAAAAGCTAAGCCTATTTTTTCTAATCCCCCTTTTTTGATAACCAAATGCTGATAAAAGATAAGTAGAACGAATATAACGGTGCCTATCCAGTGCAATAGCCCTAAGGTAGGATATGCTGCAGAAGCTAAATATGCACTCAGAAGCAACAATGCGGCAGTAAGTATATGGATGGCTAAGGAAAGCAACCTAGCTCGTTTTTGACCTAAAAAGGAAGGAACTGAGTTAAGTTTGTTCTCTTGATCAAAGGATTCGTCTTGGAGCGAATAAATAATGTCAAATCCTGCGACCCACAAAAAAACTACTACGCCATATAGTATGGGTATTAGATAAAATTGATTGGTAACTGCTATAAAAGCCCCAATGGGAGCTAGTCCTAATCCAAGACCTAATACAAAGTGGCATAAAGCGGTAAATCTCTTGGTATAACTATAACCGAGTATAACTAGTAAAGCTACAGGAGAAAGATAAAAGCAAGTCCAATTGATCAGATAAGCACATATTATAAAGGCAAGGCAGTTTATGAAAACAAAGAATCTTGCAGCATTGACAGAAACAAGTCCCGCAGGAATTTCTCTAACGGCTGTCCTAGGATTTTTTTTATCTATGTCTCTATCTACCAGGCGATTAAAAGCCATGGCGGCAGACCGAGCAAAAACCATACAGCCAAGAACTAAAAGTAGAGTTTTGGGCTGAAAGGAAAAATCTGCAAAAAAAGTCCCTAAAAAATATCCTACTAAAGCAAAAGGTAGCGCAAAGATGGTGTGGCTAAATTTGACTAGTGAGAGATAGTTTTTGATAGACAATGAAGACATATAATTATGATGGTAATTAAAAAAACCTGCACTGAATAAAGTCAGTACAGGTTTTTTTGTTCAATAAAAATTGAATATTCAATTATTGAGCTGGAGCTGTAGTAGCTGCTGCAGCTGATGGATTCACTTCACCTTTCAAGTAAATGAAAGTCTGAGGTGGGTTTGTATTTGCAGTAATAGTAACTTTTTGGTTACGCTTACCCTTTTTGTTCTTAGAATTGAATTCTACGATGATAGTACCATCTTCTCCTGGAGGAATTGGTTCTTTTGGCCATTTAGGCACAGTACATCCGCAACTTCCTTTCGCGTTGCTAAGAATTAATGGTTCATCACCTGTATTCTTGAAAGAATATGTGTGAGATACTTTTTCTCCTTCATCTACCGTACCGAAATCAAATTCCGTAGCGTCAAATGTCATCACAGTTGTTGGTCCAGTTGGTTCAGCTGGCGCAGCAGTAGCTGGTGTAGCTGCATCAGCACCAGTAGGTGTTGGAGTAGCATTGGTAGTCATCTTTTCCTTACCATCAGCAGTTGCATCACTAGCACAAGATACCGCGAATGCACACATAAGTAAGATCAAAAGACTTGAAAAAAATGATTGCTTCATCTTTAAAAATTTTTGAATTAAGTTAAGTCCATAAATAATGAACAAAAATAGATTAATTAATTAAATATTAAAAACCTCAATAAGGTATTTGTCATGCTTAATGATTGTTATTTATCATCTACTCTGAAAATAAATAATAAAGCCTATTGACAATCCAAAGATACATTATGTTCAAAGTGGAGACTGTTAATAGCCTACGAAGCACTGTTAATGGCTTGTTAACAATAGCTAAACACACGTAAATACCTGTATATCAAAGGCTACAGAAATATTACAAAAGATTTACTAAACTGATTTTTACAAGTAGGATCTATTTGTTGATGCGCTCTAGAAAAACATCTACCGAGCCAGCATTCAAGCAATGTTCTTTTGTCAAGCCTCCTTTTCTAGCTGAAGCTACTCCATATTGTATATCATCGATACCATTTATGCTATGCGCATCTGGATTTATGCTGATCATTACCCCCTTTTCCATGCAATATGGAATCCATCGCCAATCGATATCTAGTCTATGCGGATTAGCGTTCAGCTCTATACTCACCTTGTTGGCAGCACAAGCATCAATAATCTTTTTGTGGTCTAAAGGATAGCCTTTTCTTGATAACAATAGTCTTCCGGTTGGGTGACCTAAAATAGACGTCGCAGGATGTTCGATCGCTTTGATAATGCGATTGGTTGCTTTAGCTTCATCCATTTTCAAATTGGCATGAACACTTGCTACGACAAAATCTAATTGATCCAAAATCTCCTGTTCATAATCCAATCTTCCGTCATTCAATATATCTGACTCGATACCCTTCAATATTTTAAATCCTTCAAGACTTGCGTTCAGTTTATCAATTTCTGCTATCTGCTGTAATAAGCGATCAGGCTTGAGTCCATTCGCATAAAAAGCGGTCTGCGAATGATCGGTGATGCCTATATAAGTATATCCTTTTTCCTGTGCAGCAGCAGCCATTTGCGATAGACTGTGAATACCGTCACTATAGGTGGTATGTGAATGAATGACCCCTTGAATGTCTGTCGTTTCTATTATATCCTCATGGCTTTTTGCACCATGTGTAGCCCCCTCCCGCATTTCTGGGATATAAAAGGGCATGTCCATTTTTTCAAAAATGTCTTGCTCTTCTGCAAAATCACCAAGAGGAATATCTCCAATGGCTTCTCTAAATTCCTCCGAGGCTGAAGTATAAAACCAACTGGGCGCAAAGTCCGCCTCATCTACTAAATACAAAAAAACCAGGATACCATTTTCTGTTTTGGCTTCTACAACTCCTTCTTCCTCGCTGATGACATCTAGCAATCCGTTTTCATAGATTTCCTCTGCTAGTTCTGTATCGCCAATCAGAATTTCAATTTTATCTAAAGTGTTGCACTTTCTACGGATGGCTCCAGTGAACTCAACTTTAGTACCTGTATATATATAGCGTAGTTCCTCTAGCAAATCTTCTGCAATAGGTAGTAGTTGACCATATTTAAATTTGCCTTGCGACTGAAAGTAATATTCTATTTTTTGGCGAATGTCTTCTTGGGACTTTTCTCCAAAGCCTTTTATCTGGGACAAGCGGTTTTCATTGCAAGCATAGAGCAATTCCCCAACGGTTTCAATCTCCATTTCTTCCCAAATGGTCTTTATTTTTTTTGGGCCCAATCCTTTGATGCTGAGCATATCAATAATGCCTGGTGGAGTGATGGCTGCGTACTTCTCATAAGTTTGCAAAGATCCTGTGGAAAGCAACTCCTTTATCTTTTCCTG